>CAYVVR010000057.1:0-8037 GCA_964454655.1 uncultured Planctomycetaceae bacterium
CTATAGGATTTGTGGGAACTGTAAAGCGGACGAAACACAAAGGAAATCTGGCGATGTGAAACAAAATAGAGCAGCTTTCGTCGCCTTTAACACAAAACCCCGACAGGCCTCGACCTGTCGGGGTTTATGCTTCCACGCGTTCGATTGGCGTGACTGAACCGCGAGTTGTGCCTACACGAATTTCTGAGGAACGTGCAGCCTATTTGGCAACTTTCGCGTACGATTCGAATTCGCGTGCGATTTCACCGGCACTTGCGTCGCCTTTGTGTAGTACGACGCGGTAGAAAAGCGAGATCGGCTTTGCCGGGGATACGGTATACGAACCATCGACGTCGGACGAACCGACGAAGTTGTGCCACCCGAACGGGTTTGCCGCGAACAGCCCGTATGTTCGCACGTGCCAATACGTCGGATACCGAAAGCTTGCCGGATGATTCAAGATCGCGATCCCGAGGGTTTCCCCCTCGACCGGCCCGTAGTAGTCGACCCACGACGCTCGTTTTCCCCAAGCTTCGCGATCTTTTTGGCCGTTGCTGTTGAGAATGTGTCCTCCCAGGCCGGCATCGACCTTCATCGTGCCGGGCACGCGAATACCGAACGAGCCTTCTTTGGTGTCGCCGAACTTCACCGGCTCGCCGACGGCCTTGAGCACGATATCGAAGTCGATGTATCGCTTGCCGTGATCGTCCCAAATGCGAATGGTACGCTCGTCTTCGAGAATCTTCTTTCCCTCGGGCGTAACCCAATCGTTGATCGTCTGAATGACGGCCGCCTCGCCTCCTTCGAGGCGTACAAATTCACGGTGCTTCACGTAGCCGGTCGTGTCGGTCGCTTCCCAAAAGCTCGTACCGCCGACGCTACCGTGTGTGAACCACAGCGATTTGTGGTGTGGATGGTCATGCTTTTCGTTGGGGCCTTCCCCCATCGGCCACGCGCGGGTCATGGGCTTGCCGGTCGGCCCGATGACCGGCCACAAGATCGGCTTGTGTCCGACGTCGATCAAATAGTTCGTGACGAGTTTGCCGTCGCACGTAACGGTCGCCCCGTGTTCGGTCTTCTCGACGCGAAACTCACCTGCGAAAACCGCGACCGAACCGAACAGGGCGATCGCAACGGCGGTCGTCCAGACGCATACGCGTTTCATAGATGCCACTCCTTTTTGCAAGACCGGCAGCTCTTTGCACTGCGTCGAGGCTTCACTCAAAGAAGATGCCCGAGCTTTCTACCGTGGAAATTCGAGCGCGCACGCCGTTCGACGCGTGTTTCATCTTAGTTCGCCCCGCCGCCGCTTGCCAGCTTGCAAGGCGCAAGACGCGATCACAGCTTCGCTTCGAATTCGGCGATCAGACGTCGAACCTCGTGCGGATCGTCGACTTCCCGCAATTGCGGCAAGAAGTAAGGATTGGCCATCAGGCGACTCAGGCGGGCCAACGTCCGCAAATGTCCCCGATCGTCGACCGAGCAAATCAGAAAGAAGCAGTCGGTCAACACGCCTCGATCGCTGCCGAACGGAATCCCGCGTGCCGTCCGACCGAACGCCAAAAACGCCTCACCGAGGATCGAACTCATCGGGCGTCGCGGATGCAACAGGGCCGCGCCGTTCTCCAACGCGGTGGGGTACAACTCTTCCCGCTTGGCGACGGCATCGGCCATCGCGTCGACGTCCCACAACCAACCGGTGTTCGCGGCCAGCTCGACCATCCGCCGAATGACCGAGTTCTTGGTTCTCGCTTGCAGCGGGATTTCGATCGCCTCGACGGGCAGCATGTCGGCGACCGAAAGCGACGGGGTCGACGCATTCTGCGGCGCGAGGGTATCTTCCATCGCGGCAAGTTCGGCGTCGTCCGACACCCCCATGCGGCGTTCGAGCCAGTGGTGGATCTCCGCTCGCGAGAAACGCCATTGGCCACCCACCTTGCGACCGGGAATGTTGCCGCGTTCGGCCAGCCGCAGCACGCGATCGGGCGTCGTGTGCAGGTAGATGGCCAAGCTTCGAACGTCGAAATCGCCGGTACTCATCGGCGTACACCACAGTTACGTAAGGACGGGGCTCCAGCGATCACCTTGCGGGATCTTCTCCCGGCAGCCCCCGAAGGCGTCGCAGACCACAAACCGAGTAGATTTACTATTTTAACGCTCTGGGGCGTTTTTCCCAGTCGCCGCGCGGTCGAAGCGACGCCGCCTCCCGGTTGCGACCTCTCCTACGACAACGCGGGAGCGGACCGTTCGGCCTCGCTCCCGCGCTCACGTTCACACCGAGTACCGCCCGGCGACAGTCGCCCGACGGCTACTTCGTCAAGCCCATGCGTTCCAGCCACCATTCTTGAAGCCGGGCACCGTAGCCGTTGACGCGGGTATCTTCCCACCCCGGTTCGTGCTTGTAGGCTTTGACGACGTCGGCCAAGGGGAGCGATTTTTCACCCAAGTTGTCGACGACCTCCAAGGCCATGCGGGAAACGTAAGGCCCGTTCTCGCCGTAAGGAATCAGCTCGGCGAGGGTATCGAGCGCCATTTTCAGGTCGCGTTTCGAGCCGTAATCGCCCAGCGCCCAGGCGGCCGCAATGCGGACGGCTTTGGCCTCGTCGTCCAAGGCGTCGACCAACGCATCATGGGCCTGTCGGACCGCCTTTTCGCCCCGCATACGACACCCCAAAGCGCCCCAATAGCGAACGGCGCTGTCGTCGTCGTGCATGGCCTCGATCAAGGCGGGCACGGCCTCGGGATCGAGCGACGACGCCAGTTCGGCAACCGACAGGATCTTTTCCAGCGGGTACTTGTCGCTGTGCCCGTAACTGTAGGGCGCTCCGTCGCCGGCGCGTTCGTGGATCTCGTTTTCGGGCAAGAATCCCAAGTCGCGGGTGGCGAGGATATGTTGCCGCAACACGCGTCGCATCCCTTCCAACACGCCCTGGAACTCCGGTTCTCCGGCGAGGTTGTGGACCTCGTCGGGATCGTTCTGCAAGTCGTACAGTTCTTCCGGCGCTCGCGGCGTTTGCCAGAAATACGCTTGCTCGGGCGTCAGTTTGCCTTGGTCGTACAGTTCTTTCCACACGCGGGTCGTCGGGGTGATAAACATGTAGCCGACGTGTTGGCCCATCGGCAAGTCGGGCCTGAAGTTACGAATATACACGTATCGACCGTCGGTTACCGATCGCATCAGGTCGGTACGTTCGTCCATACGGCCGCGGAAGCCGAAGTTGTACTTCGGAGCGGGCGTCGCATATTTCCCCAAGAAGGCCCGCCCTTGCATGTACTCCGGCGGCTTCTTCCCGGCCAGGCTGATCACCGTCGGCCCCAAGTCGACGAACGCCACCAGGCGTTCCGACTTCGCGCCTTCACCGTAGTCGGGCGTCGCCAAGTGGCGATACTTCGGCGGAATGTACACGATCAAGGGCACTTGAAGGCCCGAGTTGTACGGACACCGTTTCGACCGCGGCATCCCCGAGCCGTGATCGCCGTAGAAGAACACGATCGTGTCGTCGGCCAGGCCGGCTTCTTCGATTTCTTTCAGCCGTTCGGCGACCCAGCCGTCCATCTTCGTGATGTTGTCGTAGTACTGGGCCCAGTCTTCGCGAACTTCGCGGACGTTCGGATGATACGCGGGAACGGGCGCCGAATCGATGTCGTGCACCCATTCGTGCGGACGCTTCCGGATTTGGCTCTCGTGCGTGCCGGTGTAGTTGAAGACGGCAAAGAAGGGTTGCCCCGGTCGACGATTCTTCCAATGGGCCTTCTTCGAAGACTCGTCCCATACTTCCCCCGGCTTGGCGAGGTTGTAGTCTTCCTTGCTGTTGTTGGTGCAGTAGTAGCCGGCCTCGCGGAGAATCTGCGGATAAAACTGCATTCCCTCGGGCAGCTTCGTCATGCTGCGCATGTGCTGCGCGCCCGCGGTCGGGGCGTACATGCCCGAGATGATGCACGTGCGTGCCGGTGCACAAACCGGTGCATTCGACCAGGCATGAAGATACAAGGTTCCCTTAGCGGCCAAGGCGTCGAGGTTCGGCGTATCGGCGTACGTATCGCCGTAACAGCCCAGTTCGGGACCGATGTCTTCGGTCGTCAACCACAAGATGTTCGGCAGATCGTCGGCCGCGTACACCGCCGAGTTCGTCGAAAAAGCGGCGACCATCACCAAGACGGCCGCTCCGTAAACCCAGAATCGTAACATCGTGAGTCTCCTTGCCATCGACCGGTTCGAAGTCGCGGCGTCCCGCTGCAACAGCGGTGTTGCCGAAATGGACGACAGATACCTACCAATCCCCCGCGACAGACGGCCGCCCGAACCCCGCGTCGCTTGATGTCGTCGCTGTCGATGCGCGAGGTCGGTCTTCCTGTAGCAAGACGCATTGTAGTTCCCGCTTCGCGCGGGTGCAAAGAACGCAGCGAGGTTCGCCGACGATTTGCAATCACCGAGTTATCCGACTATCGTCGGCACACGATGGAAGCCGTCCCTCGACTGCATCGTACCTGCACGGAGCCTTCCTTATGCGACGACACGCAACGCATCGCCCGACGATCATCGTAACGGCGATTGCCGGTTTGGTCCTCGTCGGTCTATTCACCGCACACGTTCAGGCAGTCGATACGTGGCGCATCGTGGATCGCATTCCGTTGGAAAAAGTCTGGGCCGGACACCCGGTCGGCTTTTGTCTGATCACCGAAGGCGACCGCCAATTTGCCGCCTATTACGATGCCGACCGCCGCATGACGGTCGCCTCTCGGCGGTTGAACGAGCGCCGTTGGACGATCGTGAAACTCGACGAATACGTCGGCTGGGACACCCACAACTACATCACGATGGCGATCGACGCCGAGGGATGCCTTCATCTGTCGGGCAACATGCACGTCGCCCCGCTGGTCTACTTCCGCAGTGAGAAACCTTGGGACATCACCACCCTTCGGCGGGTCGAACACATGGTGGGCGAACGGGAAGATCGCTGCACCTACCCGAAGTTTCTCACCGACCCGAACGGGCGACTGGTTTTCGTCTACCGCGACGGCTCCAGCGGTAACGGCGATCGGTTGTGGAACGTGTACGACACGACAAGTCGACAGTGGCGACGGTTGCTCGATCAACCGCTCACTTCGGGACAAGGCTTGATGAACGCTTACCCGATCGGCCCGCTGCAAGACAAAAGCGGCGTCTATCACACGATTTGGACGTGGCGAGACACGCCCGACTGCGCCACGAACCACGACCTGTCGTACGCCCGCAGTGCCGACCTGGAACATTGGACCGATTCGCGCGGTCGTCGGCTGGAACTGCCGATCACCCTCGAGACGAGCGATATCATCGATCCCGTTCCCGCCGGCGGGGGCCTGCTCAACAGCAACGTCCGCTTGGGGTTCGACGCCCAGGACCGCCCCATCGCGTCGTATCACAAGTACGACGAAGCCGGCAATCTTCAGCTATACAACGCGCGACTCGAAGCTCCCGGCAAATGGGTGATTTACCAAGTCACCGATTGGGACTATCGCTGGGAATTCGGCGGCGGCGGATCGATCAACACCGAAATCAGTTTCTCTGCGGTGCGAGTCGATCACCAGGGACGCCTGGTCCAAGATTACCGGCACGTGAAGTACGGTTCGGGACGCTGGGTGTTGGACGAAAAGACGTTACGTCCGATCGGCACGGTTCCGAAGGAACGCCAGCCGCAGGAAATCGTCCGAGTACGATCCGACTTTCCCGGGATGCAGGTACAAACGAGCTGGGACCGCAATCGAGGGCGCGACGGCCCCACGGCCTACCTGTTGCGATGGGAGACACTCGGTCGCAATCGCGATCGGCCGCGGCCGAAACCATGGCCGGAACCGAGCGATCTGGAACTATTCGTCCTCGAACGAATCACCGAATCGCGTTGATCTGCGACGGTTGCGCGCCCGAGGCCGCTCAGCCGCCCTGTCCGCCTTGCTGCTGTTGCTGCTTTTGCAAAACGGCCACCTGGGCTTGTCGCGCGCGCCACATGGCATCTTCGGCTTCGGCGATCCGACCGGCCTTTTGGCAAATCAGGCTCAACGCCACGTAGCTGAAGGGGTCTTCCGATTCGAGCTCGCACACTTTCTTGGCGTGTTCGACGGCCTTGTCGTGTTCTTCCTTCTTTTCGTAGAAGACGGCCAGCGCAGCGTGTGCCAACGCGTAGGAAGGATCCTGCTCGAGCAAGGCGTGCAGCTTCTCGATGGCTCCGTCCAAATCGCCTTGTTGCTGAACGGCAACAGCTTCGTCGTACAGTTCGTGAATACTGGGCATGGAAGAACACTCGCGGTAGGTAAAACCGACAAAAAAACGTTCGACAAAAACAATCGGCCGCAACTTCGAGGCAGCAAAGCCCGTAATGCTTGCGGGCTTTCCCCCATCGGCGGCCGAACCTCCGATTTTCGTTTTCGTGTCACCGGCTCGCGCAGGAAAATCGGCCTTCCCGCGGAACGCCTCCGACAGGGTCGGGCTCGGAGACACTTTCTAAGTTTACGCGACCGGCCTGAATCGGGCCAGTGCCGCATTTGCCGAGTGAAGCTCAACCTTGTCACGCAGCGGGCTGTTTTCGCTTGCCGCGATTCAATCGTCGGAAGGCCAAGGGTAATCGTTCTTCCCGGCCGCCTCTTCGATCATTCCCGGCGGAAGCGTCTTCTGCCAAGCCAGCACTTCGGCGGCCAGCCGCTCGACTATCTCGGGATGGTCTTCGGCTTCGTTTTGATACTCACCGGGATCGGCGACCACGTCGTACAATTCCACCCGCGAACGATCCGGGTTCATCAGCAACTTCCAGTTCCCTTCGCGAATCGCCAGCATCGGGCAGCGATTCCACGGATGGTTGAAGACTCGAAAACGCCATTCCCACATCAGCGGTGAAGAACGCTGATACGACTCATCGCCCCGCAACGCCGCAGCAAAGCTCTCACCGTGCATCACGGCGCGCAGGTCGTCGGGAATTTCGGCACCGGCCAGCTCGCACAACGTCGGCAACAAATCGACACCCGAGACGATCGAATGATCGTTCACGCGTCCCGCGGGCGTCGCTTTCGGCCATCGCACGATGAACGGCACGCGAATGCCGCCCTCGTACAGGCTGCGTTTTCGCCCCCGCAGCGGTCCCGGGCTGCCGTAGGCCGACCAGGTCGCGTTACCGATGTCGATATCTTCGGGACCGTTGTCCGACGAGAAGATGACCAGCGTGTTGTCGGTCAGTTTCAGTTCGTCCAGCTTGTCCAAGAGGCGTCCAATCTGGCGATCCATTTCGGTAACCGTCGCCGCATAAACCATGTAGGGGCTGGTGAACCCTTCCGGCTCATTGCGACGGAACCGTGCCATCTGTTCGGGACTCGGCGCCAGCGGCGCGTGCGGATCGTTGAACCACACTTGCAGGAAAAACGGCTCGTCGCCGACCTGTTCCAATTCGGCGGTCGCGGCATCGACCAATTCTTTCGAAGCGTGCGGACGTTCCGCGACGCTCCACAGATTGCGATCGCCTTCCCGCACGTCGATCCATCGTGCGATCTCGAAGCCGTACGCTTCCAAGCCGGTCGATCCGGAAGGCCGCCCCAAGTGCCATTTTCCGACGTGAATCGTTTTGTAACCGGCCTGTCGCAACAACTTCGGCAATGTGGGCACCGACGGGTCGAGCAAATCGGGCATGTCGCGCCGCACGTTTTGCTCGTGCGAGGCCAAGTGCCCATGGATGCGCATCTCGGCCGGATAGCGACTCGTCATCAGGCTGCAACGTGCCGGAGAACAAACCGATCCGTTCTGGTAGTAGTGGGTGAACAACACCCCTTCTTTCGCCAATCGATCGAGGTTCGGTGTGCGGAAGCGCCGATTGCCGTAGCAACTCGGATCGCCCCACCCCAGATCGTCGGCCAACAGAAAGACGATGTTCGGCCGCGGCGGCTCGGCGGCATTCACAGACCGTTCTGCGTGTGTCGGAAGGCCCAACCATGCGATGCCCACGGCGCACGCAAGCATTCCGACGATTTTCGTCCGGACGATCATCCTGTCCCCTCTCTCGAGCGTGTACGATTTCGTGCGAAAGTCTTGCCGGTCGG
>CAYVVR010000057.1:8137-12267 GCA_964454655.1 uncultured Planctomycetaceae bacterium
AACGGCGCGGCGCACGTCGTGGAACTTCGCTTTGGATCGCGCGTCGGCACACGCCGAGGAATTGGGCTTGCCGCTGTACATCGTCGAAACCGTGTCCCGCCATCGTTGGTTCGAATTGCGTCACCTGATGTTCGTCGCCCAAGGGATGGCCGAGCACGCGACCTGGGCGGCACGCTGCGGAGTCGGCTACTTGCCCGGCATCATCCACGACGAACAACCCGACCTGGTCGTTCGACTCGCCCGCAAGGCCGCCGTCGTCGTTGCCGATTTAGGTGCTCTCCGAGAAGACCGCCTCGCCTTGAAGCGATTGGCGGTCGATTCGCCCTGCCGTGTTGAATCGGTGGACGGATTGGGGATGTTACCGGTCGGCGTCGCCGAACGGGTATTCACGACGGCGCACAGTTTTCGGCGTTTTCTACAGAAATCGCTACGCGAGCACTTACTCGACGCCCCCGCCCCATCCCCCAAGCCGGGGTCGCGCACACCGCGGTGGAGCAACTCCGAAACCAACCTGCCGAAATCGGTGACCGAAACGGCTCGCGTATTGTTGCAAGCCGGCCGCACGAGCGATCCGACGCTGCTCGCGAAACACTTCGGTCTGTCGGGCGCCGTCGTTCCGGCAACCGGAGGGAGCACTGCGGCGACACGCGTGGTCGAAACGTTTCTTCGCCGCAAGTTGCCGAAGTACGCCCAATGCCGCAATCACCCCGACGACGACGCCGTCAGCGGCCTGTCGCCCTGGTTGCACGAAGGATTCGTTTCGCCCCATGAGCTGTTTGTACGCTTGGCCGACGATTGCGGGTGGTCGCCGGACTACCTAGGCGACGACACCCGCGGATCACGCCAAGGCTGGTGGGGAATGCCCGAATCTCACGAGGCGTTTCTCGACCAACTCGTTACCTGGCGCGAACTGGGACTCAACATGTGCTTTCACCGCGACGATTACGACGAGTACGCGTCGCTCCCCGATTGGGCGCAAGAAACCCTCGAATCGCACGCCGCCGATCCGCGACCGCACATCTACTCGCTCGAACGGTTTGCCGCGGCCGACACGCACGATCCGTTGTGGAATGCCGCCCAACGCCAATTGCAACGCGAAGGCTTCATTCACAACTACCTGCGGATGCTGTGGGGCAAAAAGATACTCCACTGGACGCGAACGCCTGTTGAAGCCCTCGCCGTCATGATCGAACTGAACAACCGGTACGCTATCGACGGAAACGATCCGAATTCGTATTCTGGAATCTTCTGGGTGCTGGGCCGATACGATCGAGCCTGGGGCCCAAAACGCCCGATCTTCGGAAAAATACGCTACATGACCTCGGCGAGTGCCGCTCGCAAGCTGCGTTTGAAAGCTTACCTGGAACGCTACGCCGAATAACCGCCGAGGGTGCCTTCCGAGCCTTGGCGTCGGCTCCATCTTCAAAATCGATCACGCGTCGCCATGCAAGAGACACAACGTACGTTTACGGTTCCCGAGAGCCCTTCAAGCCGGGGCACCTTGCAACTGTTTTCGCGGTATTGGTCGCCCGAAACCGCGTGCAAGGCGACCGTTTTCGGCGTGCATGGAATTTGTGAACATTCGGGACGTTACGCCCGCTTCGCCGAGGATCTTTGTCGTAACGGCTACGCATTGCGGATGATCGACCTACGCGGACACGGCAAGTCGGAAGGTCCGCGGGCCCACGTGCAACGCTTCGATCAATACCTGGAAGACATCGACGCGGTTTTGGCCGAGCTCGAACGCGAAGGGGCGTATCCCGATTTCTTGTTGGGACATAGCATGGGGGCCGCGATCATGGGGTTGTACGGAGCGCTGCGCCGACCGCCGGTAAAGGGCGTCGTCCTCAGTGCGCCGCCGGTGATCGTCGGCGGCCCGATGATGCCGCTGCTCCGGTACCTCGCCCTGACCGTCAGCCGCCTGCTACCGGGCTTGCGGCTGGTCAAGATGAACACGCCCGTCTTGATGAAGTTCGGCGCCAAGTACCTCAGCCACGATCCGCGCGTCGTCGAAGACTTCCGCAACGATCCGCTCGTCTACCGCGGTCGATTGAGTACCCGGCTGGCAGGAGAAGTCTTGCAAGCCTCGCGCCGCCTGCGAAAGGTCGCCGGTCGCTTCCAGGCCCCTCTTTTGTTGCTGCACGGAACCGGCGACGTGATCGCCCGATCGAGCGGCAGCGAACTGTTCCACCGCTTGGCCGGATCGCACGACAAAACGCTCAAACTGTATCCGGGCTTTTACCACGAGGTACTCGGCGAGACCGAACGCGACCGCGTGATCGCCGACGTCATCGCCTGGCTCGATGCGCACTTCGATGCGTGCAGCGAGTCGAATGATGCCGACGTTGCCGACGCGACACCATGAAACCAGCCGGCGCAAGCATCGCTAAGCGGCAAATCGCCGAGCTTACTTGCGTGCCTTGGCGCGGGGATGTGCCTTGCGGTACAACTCTTGCAACCCGGCGGTCGTCAGGTGGGTGTAGATTTGCGTCGTCGCCAAGCTCTTGTGGCCCAACAGTTCTTGCACGCTTCGGATATCGGCGCCGTTGTCCAACAGGTGCGTGGCGAAGCTGTGACGCAACGAATGAGGTGTCGTGCGTGTATCGAGTCCGGTTTGCTTGAGATACTTCTCCAGCATGCGGGCGACACTTCGCGTCGTGATTCGCCTGCCGAACCGGTTTACGAACACCGGGCGATCGGGGCCGTCGGGTTCTTGGGGTGACGTTTCGCGGACGGCCAACCACCGGCGCAACGCCGCAACGGCGTAACGGCCCAGCGGTGCCAGCCGTTCTTTCTTGCCCTTTCCTCGCACGCGAACGATGCCCGCCTGCAAGTCTAAGTCGCCGTCGTTCAAGCCGACCAACTCGCTGATCCGCAGCCCGGCGGAATACATCGTCTCGAGGATCGCTCGATCGCGGCAGCCCGCGGGCTCGTCGGCCGGCGGCGCTTCGAGCAATCGTTTCAGCTCGGCCGACGAAAGGCAATGCGGCAGCTTCCGCCGCTGTCGCGGATTTCGCAGCGGCTTGGCCGGATTTTGCTCGATCCAGCCTTCGCGCTGGCCGAACTTGAAAAAACTACGCATCGAAGCCAGTCGGCGCGAAATCGTCGAGGGGGCGTACCCGGCGTCGTGCAAGGCGGCCACGTAACCGCGCAAGTCGAAGACGGTCACCTCGTTCGGCTTGGGCAATCGCCCGCCGCGCAATTCTTTGAGATAGTCGCACAGGGCGAACAGGTCTTCGCGATAGCTCTTGATGGTCAGATCCGAGGCGTTCCGTTCGACAGCCAGGTACCGCAAGAATCGGGCCACGGCAGTTTGCATCGGAAGTCCTCGACGGGCGTCGTTCCCCAAGGGATGACCAGACGGCTCGCAAGGCCGAACGCGTCAGAAAAGCTCGTCGGGATCGGCCGGTTGGGCCATCTGAAAGCGATTGTGCAGCACCCGTTTCTTGGCCTCTTGCCGAATCCGCTGGGAGAGGACGGCGGCATCGTACCAAGTGAAGCTCAGCTCGGGATTCGAAGCGTATCGACCGAGCGTCCGCAGCACCTCCGCCCGGTTATCGTCGTCGTACAAGAAGACGTACCGCTCGTCACCCTTGATGAGGGCCACTACGCTGATTTCACGGCTCACGTCGCAATTCTCCCGGCAGTTGTCCAATCGCCAAGGGAAAAGGTTCGGCGAACGGTCGGTGGAAAGCTCATCCGACCGACACCGCTTCCTCATCCCGGAAGGTGCTCCGGATTTTCGAGATCGGCACAGACCGACTCGTTGGTTTCTTCGGACATGCCGACCGAAAAAGATGAATCCTTCCCGTCGCTTTGTCCTACCTTTTCAAACCGCGATATTTTCTCTACTCGACCTATTCTCCAATCGCCGTCGCGGGCAAAGCCGTGGTGATGACCGGTCACCGCATGTTCGGAAACCGCCACACGACCTCCGACTTGCCCGCACCGCCCCGGGCGGTCAGCATTTCCCAAATGTGCATCCGGCAGCAAAAGCGGATGAAGTCGTCACTTCGTTCGAGGTACGCTTGCCAACCGCCGAAGCGGGCTTCGTTGCGAAAATCGTAATACTCGGCCAATGCCGCCGTGAAATCGGGATCGTTCCCGTGGTAGATCTTCGTATGACGCAA
>CAYVVR010000058.1:0-12238 GCA_964454655.1 uncultured Planctomycetaceae bacterium
AGGCGGCAAAGGCTTTCGCCGAAGAAGAACCGACGATCAAGGCCGACTTACAGCGTGTCGAAGAACGCATCCGCGCACTCGAAGAGTCTCTGCCGGCCCGCCCCGAACAGGAACGCGCCAGGGAACAGCAAGAGAGCGTATTGCAGTTGTACCGCCGTGCCTTGGCCAGCATGGGCGCCGAGGCTCTGGCCGAGGTACGAAACGGCGTCTGTTCCGGATGCAACCAACGCATCCCGCTCAATCAGCTCAACAATCTGTTGTTGGGGCACACGTCGTGTTGTCGCGCGTGCGGTCGCGTTCTGTACCCCGAAGAAAGCACGGACGATTCGGCGAACGAATGATCCTGCCGCATCCGGCCGTGGCGGAAAAGCCCTTTACACCTGCGGCGGTTCTCCCGGATCGCACGGCCGAAAATCGAGCTCGGCCCCTACGTGGATGATCTCGGGCGCTCGCGGCGTTCGGCCCGGGCGGATCAACAGCGCCCCGACCTCGGGATGCGACCGGCAATAGCGTTCGATTTCGTCCGGCTGCATGACGAAGAAGGCGGTCGCCAGGGCGTCGGCCTCGGTCGCCGTCGGTGCGACGACGGTCACCGACAAGAAATGGTCGGCCGGATAGCCCGTCCGCGGATCGATCACGTGGCCGTACCGCTTTCCCCGGTGTCGAAAGAACTGAAGTGCCGAACCGCTCGTTCCCAACGCGCTGTCGTGCAACCGCAAGATACCCAACCGCTCTCCGGGCCTCAGCGGGTGGGCGACGCCGATCGGCCACCCTCCCTCGGGTTCGGGCACTTCCGGTGCTCGCCATCGCGTACCGCGAGCGATGATGCTGCTATAGCCGGCGTGGCATAGATAATCGCCGATTTCTGCTTCGTTCAGACATGCCGCACAACGATCGAGGGCGTATCCTTTGCCGATGCTGCCCAAGTTCAGCTCCAAGTCCTCTTGTCGAAATCGCACGCGACAGGCGGATGCATCCAACTCGAGGTACTGCGAGCCGACGCACCGCAACGTCTCGCGAATCTCGGCATCGTCGGGCACTCGCGGACGATGATCGGCAAAGCCCCAGATCCGCCACAACGGCGAGGCGGTAATGTCGAACGCCCCTTGTGTTTCTTCCCAAATCTTCTTCGAGGTCGCCAACAATTCGAAAAGCCCGGGCTCGACCTCGATGGACTGAAGCGATGCCACCGCGTTGATTCGATTCAACTCGCTGGAACTGCGAAAAAAAGACATCTGCTGTTCCAACGGTTCGACGCGTTCGATCGCCGCCAGTGCGGCGCGATCGGCTTGTTCGCACTGCCCCAAGTTGAACAAGAACTCGAATTCGCAGGCCATGGCCCGCACGGAAAACGACAATTGGTACGCCCCGTGCGACGGGCCGATTCCCGTCCGACCGGTCGATCGGTGCTGCCGTGCATCTCCCGACGAGCGCACCGGAGGATCCGGATCGGGCTTGGCCCGACCGCGCAAAAAATCCCGCCGGGAATTCCTACCGCTCACGAATCTCGATCCTTTCGTCCTGCGTTCCCACACGTCGTACCGATCTTGCCTCCGCGGCCGATAGACGCCGGCGCACGATCCTGATCTATCATACCGCCCAGGTTTCCGGTTGTCGTCGCACTTCGAATCGCGGTTTTTCTGTCTGCGGCAGAGGTTGGTGAGAGTCCGCCGCGTGCTTGCCTTTGCCCAATCTTTCGACTATCACACGAACCAGCGTTTTCCGGTTTGTGAGACGACCATTCCCGTTCACGCGAATCGACCATCGAAAAGGAGAGACTCCGTGCCCACCGAACGCCGTCGTTTCCTGTCGCTTTCTGCCAAAGGTGCCGTCGTCGCAACCGTGTTGCCCAGCGCCCGCCTTGCCTTGGGAAGCCAAGCCAACCAGCGGATACGATTGGGCGTCGTCGGCCAAGGCGGCCGCGGACGCATGCTCACCGGCATGTTCGCCGATCACGGCGGATACGAGGTCGTTGCCGTGGCCGACTATTTTCCCGAAGTCGCCCGGGCGGGAGCCGCCGCCGTCGACGTGCCCGAGAAAGCGGCCTTCAGCGGTTTGTCGGCTTACAAGCGACTGCTCGACTATGGTGTCGATGCCGTCGCCTTACAGACGCCGCCTTACTTCTTCCCGATTCATGCCGCGGCCGCGGTCGATGCAGGCTGCCACGTGTACGTCGCGAAGCCGGTGGCGATCGACGTTCCCGGCTGCAAGACGATCGCAGAACTCGGTCGCCGTTCGACGGCCCAGCGTCGCGTGTTCCACGTCGATTTCCAATTGCGATACATGCCTCAGTTCGTCCAATGCCTCGAATACCTGCGTCAGGGCAAACTGGGCAAAATTCGGTTCGTGCGTGCGTACTACAATGACGAGGGACGCGAAGACCGTCGCGTGCAAAAGGACATCTCGGAACTGTTCACCCGTCTTCGTTGGGCCATGTGCCGCGAATTGGGCGGCGATCGCATCGTCTCGGCGGGCATTCATGCGGTCGACACGGCCTTGGCGGTCATCGGCACGCATCCCCTGAAGGTCTGCGGCGTCGTGCAACAAAGTCGGGCGAATCCCGTCAATACGGCCATGGATACCGCCTCGCTCACGTATACCTTTCCCGACGGCGTGATCATGAACTACTCGGGCGACCAGTTCCGCAACTACCATTACGAAATCGATCTGTTTGCGGGCGTCAAAGCGTATGCCGACAGCGGCTACATGCAAACGCACTATGGAAAAGCGAGCATCCCCGGCGCCGGCGACACGAAAATGCGAAGCGGCGACTGGCGATACGAAGGCGGTGAGATGCCCGACCTGTACCACTGGGGGGCAAGGCACAACATCGAGCTGTTCCACACATGCATCACAAAAGGGCAGTTCGAAAACACGACCGTCCCCACTGCGGTCGAGGCAAACCTAACCTGTTTGATGGGGGCCTATGCCGGTCGTCGTGGGGGCGAAATGACCTGGGACGAGTTGCTTAACGACGAAGAACGTGCGGTTCCCGACCTGAGCGGCTTGAAAGACTGACCCCTCTATTGAGGGGATTGCCACTCATCCTTCGCAGCAAGAGAGCTGGCCAAAACTTGCTGCGTCTGGTATGTTCACACAGGTTGAGGCGGTGTTCGGTTCCCCTCGGCGGAGACTCCGCCGTAGCAGCCCGGTGAACGACACCGACCATTTCCTTTCGCGACGATGAGGACATTCGGGCCGGTTCGCCCGCGTGCGACCGCCTTGCGTTTAGTAGTGCGCAGTCGCTCATCGTTCGAACATCGATGCATACACATTACTTCGTCGGGCGGCCGACGGAATCGGCGAGCCGCCCCCCGAGACGCCCCCGTCAGGTTCGATTGCCGCATACCGGCAACCGGCGGGCAGTCGGTCTCGGTATCGTTCGGAACGTTGTTTGATACACCACGTCACAACCTTTGAGGTCCCGGCCCAAACGGCAACGGCCGGGATGATCGAACCGATGGTTCGACAACGAGTGCGTATTCGATTCAGTAAGCAGGGAAACTTGCGATTTCTGGGACATCACGATTTCGTCCGCCTGGTGGAACGGCTCTTTCGCCGGGCGGGCGTGCGGGCGGCTTTGAGCCAAGGGTATCACCCCAAGCCCCGCTTGGCCTTCCCCGCAGCGTTGGCGGTGGGAATCGAGGGCCGTGACGAGGTCATGGAGGTCGAATTGGCCGACTCGATGCCCGTCGACGAACTCTTGGATCGACTGAACAGCCAAGCTGAAGAAGGCTTGGTTTTTCATTCCGCCGAGTGGATGCCCGCCGGATCACGCAAGGCCCGCGCCGGCGGTATGGTCTACCGGATCGCCGTCCCGCCGCAGCGCAAGGCGTCCGTCCAACAAAAGGTCGCCGCGATTCTGACTTCCACCTCGTACCCGGTTCTTCGACGCCACAAAGGGAAAACGGTCGATATTCGGCCTTTGATCGACGACCTGGCGCTCGACGGAGACGAACTGGTCATGCGTCTTCGCATCGGCGACCGGGGAAGTATCGGCCCCCGCGAAATCCTCGAAGAACTGGATCTCGCCGACCTGGAATCACAGGGGGCGGTCCTCACCCGCAGCGAAGTGGAGCTGGTCTCGTGATGTCGCTTCCCGCCCGCAATTCGATGCCTCCTGCTTACGCCTCGCAACGTACTCGCCTCGGGTGCCGCAGGAAAAGGCGAGAACATGAAACAGGAAATGCTGATCAACGTCGCGCAACCGGAAGAATGCCGGATTGCCATCGTTGAAGACGGCCGCCTGGAAGAGCTCTACATCGAGCGTACCACGCAAGACAGCTACGTCGGAAACATCTACAAGGGAGTCGTCGTCAATCTGGAACCCAGTATCCAAGCGGCGTTCGTCGACTTCGGCGTCGGACGCAACGGGTTCTTACACATCAGCGACGTCGAACCGAACTACTTCCGCCAAGGCGGATACGATCCCGACAAGATTTTCGACGTGAACGCGCCGGCCGAAGCCTTGGTGGGCGCTCGAAACGGCAACGGCGGCAACGGCCCTTCGCGACAGTCCAATCGACGCAACAATCGGTACCGCAACGCCAATCGTCCGCGAGTCAAACCGCCGATTCAAAGCATCTTTCGGCGCGGCGACGAAGTCATCGTTCAGGTGATCAAAGAGGGAATCGGCTCGAAAGGGCCGACCTTGTCGACGTACATCAGCATCCCCGGCCGGTACCTTGTGTTGATGCCCGCTTTGGGACGGGTCGGCATTTCGCGCAAGATCGAAGACGAAGCCACCCGTCGTCGCCTGCGCGACATCATGCTCGAACTCAATCCGCCGAAAGGATTGGGCTTCATCGTTCGCACGGCCGGCGCCGACCGCACGCGCAAGGAACTTTCCCGCGACCTCGCCTACCTGTTGCGACTGTGGAAGGTGATCGCCAAGCGTATCAAGACGCTACCCGGCCCGGTCGACATCTACCAAGAAAGCGACATGATCATCCGCACGATCCGAGACATCTTCTCTTCGGATGTCGGCACGATCGTGATCGACGAGCCCTCGGCTTACGAACGGGCGAAAGAGTTCCTCCACATGGTGATGCCGCGGCGGGTCGACTGCCTGCAACTGTATGAAGGCAAAGAACCGCTGTTCGAACGCTACGGGATCGAAAAAGAAATCGCCATGATCCATCAACGCAAGGTTCCGCTGCCCGAGGGCGGATCGATCGTCATCGATCAAACCGAGGCGTTGGTGGCCATCGACGTAAACAGCGGGAATTTTCGGGCAGACGATTCGGCCGAAGAAACCGCCTACCAAATCAACTTGATGGCGGCCAAAGAAATCGCCCGCCAAATCCGCCTCCGCGACCTGGGCGGCGTCATCGTCAACGATTTCATCGACATGCGGAAAGAGCGTCACCGACGCGGGGTCGAGCGGGCCCTGCGCAACGCCGTTCGGCGCGACCGGGCCCGAACGAAGATTCTCCGCACCAGCCCTTTCGGCCTGATCGAAATGACCCGCCAGCGGATTCGACCGAGCCTGAAACGCACCCTGTACCAAGATTGCCCCTTGTGCCAAGGCGCCGGACTGGTCAAAACGGCCGAAACGATGGCCATCGAGGTGCTCCGCAAATTGATCCTCGTCGCTCAAACAAAGTCGGCGGCCGAAATCTCGATCACGGTTGCCGACGAGGTCGCCACGTACCTGAACAACAAGAAGCGACGTCAACTCAACGAATTGGAAGAAAACAACCACTTGGTTCTGCGCATCATCGGAGAGAAACACGTTTCTCCCGAACACTTGGTCATCGAAGCCCGTGATGCGCAAGGGCGCAACGTGCCGATCGACTCTTAGTCAGCATCGTCCAGACCGATCGATCAACACGCCATCGGCGGTCGGTTCCCGGCCGCCGGTTTTTCTTTGCGCGTCGGGCACACCGTTTCGACGGGCAATCACGGCAAGCTGAAGCTTCTGCGCAACGCACGCACCCTGGGAAACATTCGCTGGCCTCTCCGCACCCGGCGATGTTCCTTCCAGTCCCTGCCATTCCACCTTTGCCGGCCTGCCGTTTCGTCTTGACGGAAATGGGGAATTGTGAATACCATCCCGCGTTCTCGTACCAACGGAATGGACCACCGGCCGTTTTGGAGCATCAGGCCGTGTTTCACCTCTCCCGAGTTTCGACCGTCGCGCCGGACATGCAAAGGGCCCGCCGCCGACTGCGCCGCCACCTGTGGGTGATGGGCGGCTGCACGCTGGCGGGCGCCGCCATCGCGTTTTCGGTCATGCCGTTTTTGGCGGGCATCCTGCCGACCGATCTTTCGCGGTCCTCCCGCATCCTCGAGGCCGAACGCACGGTGGCAGGTAAGCCCGAAATATGCTTCTTCGGCAACAGCGTGGTGATGAACGGGCTCGACGCCAAGAGACTGTCGGAAGCTCTCCCCGAGCATCCCGAAATATGGAACCTCAGCAGCACGGGCCAGCAACTTTGGGAAAGCGTCTTGCTTCAGCAAGACCTTCCCGATTCGGTGCAGGTGGTCGTGCAGGGTGTGTTCGCAAACACGCTGGAAGAACCGCCGAACATTCCGCCAAACAAGTACAACGCCCTGGTAATGTACGGTTTTCGGCCCGATGAGCAGACACGGCGTTGGGCCGAGTCTTACTTGGACGCGGCAAGCCGCGATTACTTTTTCGCCTCGCCGCTGCGTCATCGGTTCGACGCCCGTTGGATGCTTTCCGGCTGGTTCAACACGTGGGTACGTTCCGCGTTGCGTTCCGACTTGACCGTCGATCGCGCGCAAACCGACCTGTACTATCCGCGTGCGTACACCCGCAAAGTCTCCGACTCGGCTCTCAAACACCAGTTGGAAAAGTACATCGCGGGGCATCCCCCCGGCGAATTTCATCCCGATCCCCAAACGGAAGCCTTACTCGTCGAACTGGCCGAATCGTATCGGCGTCGCGGAATCCGGTTCGTGTTGTGGATTTTGCCGCGCCATCCCGAATATTCCCGGCGAGCCTTGGGCGACGAATTCAAGCGAGGCCTGGCCGACTACCTGACCCGTCTTCAAGTCGACCACGGAATCACCGTCGTCAACACGCTCGACAGTTTGCCTGCTGAACGATTCGTGGACGGCTCCCATCCGGACGATATCGGTGCGGCGATCTTGTCGCAAACCTTCGCCGCCGATTTGAAGGACGTTGCGATATGCTCTTCTACACGCCCCAGTTCCTCGTCTTTACGCTGATCCTGTTTGCCGGCCTGGCGATTTGGCGTCGGCGACGTCCGCAGAAGCTTTTGCTTCTGGCGGCCAGCTACATCTTTTACATGTGGTGGAACCCGGCGTTCATCGTGTTGATCGTCTTTTCGACGGCGGTCGACTTTTTCGTCGGGCGGCGATTGGAAAACGAACCTCGTCCCACCCGTCGCAAGCTGTTGTTGATCGTCAGCTTGACGGCCAACCTGGGCTTGTTGGGGGTATTCAAGTACGCGAACTTCTTCGCCGCGAACATGTACGGCCTGCTGCGGCTGTTCGGATACCAAGCCGGTTGGTCCGACCTGAACATCATCTTGCCGGTCGGCATCTCGTTCTACACGTTCCAGACTCTCAGCTACACGATCGACGTGTATCGGGGCCAACTCAAGGCCTGTCGCGATCCGCTCGATTTCGCGTTGTTTGTCGCCTTCTTTCCGCAATTGGTGGCCGGACCGATCGTTCGCGCCAGCGACTTTTTACCCCAAATCAATCGCTTTCGGCCGTTGCGATTCGATCGTTATGCGTTCTTCCTGTTCGCCCGCGGCTTGGTCAAAAAGGTCTTGATCGCCGACAACGTGGCGCACCTGGCCGATGCCGTGTTCGCCCATCCCGGGACTTGGCCGAGTGTGGTCATCTGGCTGGCGACGATCTGTTTCTACGTGCAGATCTACTGTGATTTTTCCGGGTACAGCGATATGGCGATCGCCTTGGCGCGCGTGCTGGGCTTCCGGTTGCCCGAAAACTTCCGTCGCCCCTATTTTTCGACGTCGCCCAGCGAATTCTGGCGACGATGGCACATCAGTCTTTCGACGTGGCTGCGCGACTATCTGTACATTCCCTTGGGCGGGAACCGGCACGGCCCGGCCAAAACACGTCGCAACCTGATGATCACGATGCTGTTGGGCGGTCTGTGGCACGGCGCCAGTTGGAACTTCGTGCTGTGGGGGTTCCTGCACGGCCTGGCGCTGATCGCGCATCGCCAGTGGCGCACGCACGTGCGACCGCGCATCGAACCTTACCTGGCGAACAAGCCCGTCGGCATGTTGTATCACTTGGGTAGTTGGGCGGCCCTTCAGTACTGGGTCTTGCTCACGTGGCTTGTGTTCCGCGTTTCGGAAACGTCGGCCATGCTCACGGCCCTGCGGAAGTTCGTTCTGTTCGACGCCGATTTCAACGTCGCCTCACTGGGGCTGGGTGCGCTTTCGGTCTTTTCGACGCTGCTGTTTTTGTTCGTATTTTTCCTACTGCACGGCTGGTCGGAACGCTCGGGCGGGCTGGATCGCCGTCTCGCCCGCGCTCCGCTTTGGCTGGCCGCCCCGGTTTGCCTGTTGATCGGGGCTTCGCTGTTTTTCTTCTGGCCGTTGGCCGAAGCCCCGTTCATTTACTTCCAGTTCTAAACAGGCAGCCGCTTCGCGCCCTTTGCGCCGAGAATTTCTTGCAGGGCCGCGCGCTGTGGAAAAGAATGGTGGGTACCTTCCGCATCCCTACCGGTTCAGGAGCAGGATCATGAAGCCCACCCTTTCCGCCTGCCGTACCCACTTGCGTTGGTTCCTTCCGGCTTTGGTCGCGTTTTGGGCAAGCGTCGGGTCTTCGCCCGAATACCAAACGACGCTCCACGCCGCCGAACCGTTGCCGTTGCGTTGGGTGTTCGTCTCGCGATCGCTTCACAACGATCAAGACGTAGAAGACATCCGCCGCATTGTCGAAACGGCCTCGCAACACGGACTCAACGGCATGGTCCTTTCGGCCGGTCTGGATCGGTTGTGCAAACAGCCGCCCGAATACTTCGAGCGATTGAAACGCGTGCTTGCGATCTGCCGCGAAAACGACGTCGAATTGATTCCGCAGCTTTTCTCGGTCGGATACGGCGGCAGCGTGCTGGCCCACGATCGAAACCTTGCGGCGGGCATTCCGTTGCGTGGGATTCGCTACCACGTGACCGGCAAGCGCGCCGAGTTCGTGCCCGACGGCAAGACGACCATCGTCGGAGGCGACTTCGAGACCGTGGACGGAAATCGCGTGGTCGGTGCCCGGTTTCATGATCGCCCCGGCGAAGTAAGCTTCGTCGACGAAACCGTCGTCGCCGAAGGCAAGCGGTCGCTACGATTCGAAAACATGGGCCGATACGAACACGGCCACGGCCGCGTGATGTTCGAAGTCCCCGTCAAGCCGTATCATGCGTACCGCGTGCGCTGTTTCGTCAAAACCGAACGACTCGCTCCCGAAGGCTGTTTCCGCGTCCACATTTTGGCCGACAATCGTCCGTTGTCGCCGCAAGATCCTCGTATTCCCTCCACCACCGACTGGCGAGAAGTGACCGTCGGATTCAATAGTTGGTCGTTCGACAAGGTCCGCGTGTATGCCGGCGTTTGGGGCGCAACCGACGGCAAGTTCTGGGTCGACGGTCTGCAAATCGAAGAAGTGGGACCGGTCAACCTGATTCGGCGTGAGGGCACGCCCGTTACGGTGCGGAATGCAGCCGACGGCACGGTGTACGAAGAAGGCCGTGACTTTCTGGCGTGGTCCGATCCGCGATTGAACTTCCGGTTCGATCATTCGGCACCGCCGATCGTGCTGACCGATGATTCCCGGATTCCCGACGGTGCCGATTTGCTCATCGACGCCTATCACGCCTTTTCGATCAATCGCGGGCAAGTGACCGTCTGCATGTCGGAACCGGGCCTGTACGACGTCTTTCGAGAAGAAGCGAAACTACTGAAAGAACACGTGCCGGCGAAGCGATTCCTGTTGAGCATGGACGAAATCCGCCAGGGCGGCTCATGCGAAGCCTGCCGCCGGCGGCATCTTTCGATGGGCGAAATCTTGGGCGACTGCATCACGAAGCAAACCGAGATCCTGCGGGAGCAATTCCCCGGTTGCGAGGTGTTCATCTGGTCCGACATGCTCGACCCGAATCACAACGCGCACGGCGATTACTACCTGGTCGAAGGAGATTTCACCGGCTCGTGGAACCATATTCCCCGCGACCTGGTCATCGTGTGCTGGTACTACGCCCAGCGAGAAGCGAGTTTGGCGCACTTTTCGAAGTTGGGCTTTCGCACGCTGGCGGGCGCATATTACGACGGCGACACCCTGGAAAATCCACGCAACTGGCTGGAAGTCTTGAACCGCACGCCGAAGGCGGTCGGCATCATGTACACGACCTGGCAGAACAAGTACGAACTGCTGGACGAATTCGGTGATTTGGTGTCCCGTCCCGGCGCTTCGGCGAATCAATGAGCGACGGCACGTCATCCAAGCAAGACCGGAAAATTTGCCATGCATCGACGCAGAACCCGCAGGCATTTTCTGCAAGCCGTTTCGGCCGTTGCCGCCGTGCCGATGGTCTTTCGAACGGCGTGCCGCAAGGCGTCGGCCGCCGAGTCGGACGCAGCCGAGAAGCGTCCGCTTCCCACACCGGCGCAATTGCGATGGCAAAATTACGAGGTCGGCATCATCTTTCATTTCGACATGCCGATCGCCGCCCGCGCCGCCGTCCCGAACAACGCAACGAAGCAAACCTTCGATCCGCAGCTTTACAACCCGACGAAGCTGGACACCGATCAATGGGCCGAAGTCGCCAAGGCGGCCGGCGCCCGATACGCCGTGTTCACCGCCACACATTTCAACGGTTTCATGCAGTGGCAAAGCGACTTGTATCCTTACGGCGTCAAACAGGCGGCCTGGCGGAACGGCAAAGGCGACGTCGTCGCCGATTTCGTACGATCGTGCCGCAAGGTGGGTATTGAACCCGGTATTTACCTGAGCACACACCGCAACGCGTATCACACGGTTTGGGGTCATTACGTCGATTGGGGCAAGGGAAAAGGTACGGCGAAGCAGGAACGATTCAATCGCATCGCCGAGGCCATGACCGACGAGTTGACCTCGCGTTACGGACCGCTTTCCCAAATCTGGTTCGACGCCGGTGTGAAGACACCCGCCGAAGGCGGTCCCGACGTGCTACCGATCTTCGAACGCAATCAACCCGATTCGATCTTCTATCACAACAAAGACCGATCGGATCACCGGTGGATCGGCAACGAGAAAGGCTACGCGAACGATCCGTGTTGGGCGACGATGCCCGGCGAAGGCGACGTGTCGCACAACGCCGATCGTTGGCGTCCCCTGTTGTCCTCGGGCGATCCCGACGGCACCGTGTGGTCGCCCGGCATGGTCGACGTGCCGCTTCGGGGCTACGACGGCATCCACGATTGGTTCTGGGCGCCCGATCACGAACGCGGCATCGAACCGCTCGATCGCCTTCTCGCGATGTATTACCAGTCGGTCGGACGTAACTGCAATTTCGTCATCGGGGCCGTCATTTCGCCGGAAGGTCTCGTGCCCGAGGCCGATGCGCGACGTCTCGCCGAATTCGGCACCGAAATCCGACGGCGATTCGATCGCCCCGCAGTCGCCGAAACACGCGGCAGCGGCAATGAGTTCCTTCTGCTGTTCTCCGAAGCCAAGACGATCGACCACATCATTTTGCAAGAGGACATCGCCTTGGGCGAACGCATCCGGGAGTTCGTCGTGGATAGCTCCGGTTCACCGAGCGAGCTCGCGCGAGGCAAATCGGTCGGTCACAAACGAATCCTTCGCTTCGAACCGCGTCCATTGACCTGGATTCGGCTTCGGATCACGAAGCAAACCGGCGTGCCGCATCTGCGCCGCTTTGCCGCCTTCGAGGCACTTGATTCTCAAGATCCATAACCGGAATGCTTCGTCTCGATCGACCGCGATCGCCGATCGACGGTCTCATTCGTGTGACGATCGACGCGATCGGATCGTTCGCCGCAGACGCTCGACGGCCTCCTGAAATTCCCGATGAGCCTCGCGCAAAGCAGCCATGCTCTTGGGCGAAGGGCCCTGCGCATAGTCGATCAAGATCCGCTCGGCGGCGACGAACTCGGCCGCAACGTCCGCCACTTCCGAAGCGATCTCAGGCGGAATCGTGGTCACGCCGTTTGCATCGCCGTGAAGCAGGTCGCCTTCATGAATGGTGACGCCGCCGACGTGGACGGGCTCACCC
>CAYVVR010000059.1:0-2081 GCA_964454655.1 uncultured Planctomycetaceae bacterium
CTGTCGATCGGCATCTTCGAGCTGATCATCGTATTCGGGATCTTTCTCGTGCTTGTCGTCATACCGGTGACGCTCGCGGCCGTCTTGTTGAGTGGGCACTCAAGCGGAGAAGGCCGGGGATTCTCCGTCGTCGGTGGGATTTTGGCGGCGCTGTTGATTTTCGGAATTCCGATCGCGATCGGAGCCGTCTTTCTTTGGGGAATGCGGGTGAGTTCCCAACAGAAAGTGATCATGAACGATTCAGACGATCTCGATCGGTCGCTTGAGTGGAGAATCGAACCCGTGGTGCCGTCGCAAGGGGGTTCGATCCAAAAACAGGCCGAAGTGACTTCGGAATCGCCCGGAAGCATTGATGTTCCGGCGCCGGACGCTTCCGAGCCGGCGGAAGAGGCATCGCCCGATGGCGAAGAGGGCGACGCCGCACCGGCGGAAGACGGGTCGAACACCCCTGTTGCCGAGCCTGCCCTGCCGACTTGGGTCGGCGCCGAACCGAAGATGATCGACGGTGCCTACGTGTGGCCGATATCGGTCGGTCCCTGTTTGAACGAGATGGAGTGCCGCGCGCAATTGCCCGGCGAAGTCGAAAAAGTCATCGCGCGTTACGTCGCCGAATGCGAAGGTGAGGCGGCCGACGTCCGTTTGCCGTGGTCGTACGTCGAAAAGCACATTCTGACCGACACGTACCTCGAAACGCGCGATGTGAACATTTCACCTACCGAGCGACAACCGGTCGTGATTCTGCATGCCTTGCTGCGGTTCGATCATCAGGCCAACGCCATGATTCGTGATGCGGCCCTTCGGGGGAATTACGCGAGGCGGGCGCTGGCGACGGCCGCCGGGTTCGGCGGTGTGTTGTGGCTGTTGAGCTTGGTCTGGGCCTATTTGCGAATCGACATCGCCACCAAAGGCCGTTATCGCGGCCGATTACGATTGGCGCTGGCGGCAGTGATCGCTCTGCCGGCGGTTGCCGCCGTGTTGTTGATCGCTTGATTCGACCGGCGCCGAGAATCGTTTCTCCCGAAACACACGATCGAGCCCCCAAAAAGGAAAGCGGAGCGACCGGACGAACGATCGCTCCGCTTGACATGCAGAGGACGCGGTTTTCTCAGCCGCCGGCTTTCGCCTTGAGTGCCTTCGCCTTGGCGGCGATTTGCGAGCTCTTCGTCGCACTCAACACGCGATCCATGGCTTGGGCGACGGCTTTGGCATCGGATTGAACGACGGTTTCACCGATGGCCACGGCGGCGGCCGCCGCTTGATCGACCAACGACGCGTGTTCTTCCATGATGTCGCAGGCCAAAGCGAGCGTAGCCTTCGAAGGATTCCGTTGCAGCACGTCGAGCACCAAGGCCCGCTCGTCGTCGCGAACGGCGACGTCGAGAGCCGCTTTGCACATGGCGAGCCGTTGTTGCGGCGGCACGTTCAGTTGCCGCGCGATGCGGATATAACCTCGCAAGCAACGGATGCCGTATTTGCCTCGCGGATCGGCCTTGGCGATGGCAAGCAATTCGTCGGCGGCCTCGGCGCTCATCCATTCGCCGAGCAAGCGTGTGCCGGCATCTTTCAAGATTTCCTTTTCGCTGTTGGCGGCTTCGGCGACGGCCTTGAGCGCTTTTTCTCCGCCCACGTCGGCCAGCAGTTCGAGGATTTCCACCTTGGCGTCATCCGACACACCGGCCATCGTCGTGATCAACAGTTCGGCGCAAGCGTCGGGGGAGGGCATCCGACGAACCGCGTTTCGCAACGAGTTCTTGATGAGATCGCGTTCCGCGTCGTCTTTCGTCGAAGTCAACAAGGTGATCAACTTCGGAAGTTGCGGTGCTTCGAAGGTGGTGCCCGCCGCTTCGATCGCGGTGTGTCGGGTTTCTTTGTCGCTCGATGCCAGCAAGGGAACGATGGCGTCGGATGCTTGGGTCAGGTAACGGTCGCCCGCCGCCTTCAAGAGCAAGAGACGCGTCTTGCCTTCGGCCTGCTGCAACCCGGCGATGATCGCACGGTCGATTTCGGCGCCGCGGATGGCGACCAGCGATTCGTAACCGACGCGGGCGAGATCTTCATCGTCCGATTGAGCCGCCTTGAGC
>CAYVVR010000059.1:2091-8988 GCA_964454655.1 uncultured Planctomycetaceae bacterium
GAGCATGACCGGCACATCTTCCGGCTTGCCGATCGCGGCCAGCAATCGCAGGGCGTCGAGCCGGTTTTCTTTTTCGCCGTCATCGGCCACCGAGCGGACGATCGGCAAGGCGGCTTCCGGATCGATCTCGGCCAAAGTGGCCAGCAACGCGAGCGCCCGCGTGCCCGATTCTTTGGCCAGTTGCGCTTGAACGACTGCCGATGCCTTGCTGCCGACCAGCCGAGCGGTCTTGAGACCGACGCGGAAGAAATGCTTTTCGGTCGAGGCGAGTTGCTTTGCGAGCACGTCCAAACCGGCGTCGCCGCCGTAGACGATCAATCCTTGCGTTGCCGCGACCACGCAATATTCGGGCACGTCGGCTTCTTCGACGGCCTTCAGCAGGTCGAGGGCCGCTTGGGTGTCGGATGTTTCGGCCAAGCGTTCGGCTGCCATCAAGGCACCGTCGGCCCCGGCGGCACGCGTGGTCGGATTCGTCGCAGCCAGCATTTCCTTCAAGACGTTCGCCGATTCGACCGAGGCGATTTGCCCCAAGGCGTGCGCCACGGCGCTGACCACTTGCGGATCGTCGGAGGCCGAGAGTTCCTTCAGCTTGTCGATAGCACCGGCATCTTTACGCACACCGATCGAATTGATGACGCCGGCCAGCAATCGCCCTTCGACTTTGTCCAACGCGGCGCGAAGGGCCTCGTCGGCAGCGGGTGACGGATTGGGTTCCAAGCCGAATCGGGCGTAGTGAGAAAGCTTCGGGTCGGTGAGCAATTCGGCCAACACGGGCACGGCTTTCGCATCGCCGACGACCGCCAACTTTTTGCAGGCGACGGCCTTGGCGTGCAAGTCGGCATCGGCCGATTGCAAAATCGCGATCAGTTCGTCGGAGCTTTCGGTGATTTGCGCGAAAGCGGGGGCGGCGTTCAAGAAAGCCGTCGCGGCAAGCATCCACGCCGCAACCAAACTCGTCGAATATCGAACACGCATGATATGCCTCGCAGAAATTCTGATTGGTGATGAATGTTTCAACGTCGATTGCAATGGCGGGTCAGATGTGCCACGGTTCTCGCATGGCGCGGCAGCGCATGCGGTTGGCCTCGTCGTCGCCGATGAACTCGTTCTTTTGCGGATCGAACTTGAGGGTTCGTCCGAGTTGCCAGGCCACGTAAGCGGCGTGGCAGGCGATATGCGATTGCGCGACGACGTCGGCGTACGATTTGGGTTTCGTCCGCGTTTTCACGCAGTTGAGGAAATCGCGGACGTGATTGATCGGATCGGTACCGGCCATCGTAAACACCGGCAGTTCGCTGCGGAGCGAATCGGGGTAGACGACGATCCGGCCCGTGTCGCCGGTTTCGACCCAACCTTCATCACCTTCGAAACGAACGCAGCAAGTTCCCAGCCCCAACCAGCCGTCGGGACGCATGACGAGTTTGACGCCGTTGGCATAACGGCAGTACACGTTGTTGCCTTCGGGCGTGTATTCGATCGGTGCGGTGTCGTCGGCCTTGTTCGCCCACTGGCACAAATCGACGGTGTGTGCACCCCATTCGAGGATGCCGCCGCCGTGGAAGTCGAAATATCCACGCCAGCCGCCGGCAATGTAACGGCTGTTGTACGGTCGCCACGGCGCGGGGCCCAGCCACAAGTCCCAGTCGACGACCTCTTTCGGCGGTTCGGGTTCGGCGGGCAACCAATCGTGCGTCGTCGCCGGCGGTCGCGTGTTGGCGTGGACCGTGTGAATCTTACCGAGCTTGCCGCTGTGCGCGAGATTGATCGCAAAGATGAAGTTGTCGATGTTGCGACGTTGCGTTCCCGCCTGATAGATCCGCCCGTAGCGCGGAATGGTTTTCCCCAAGGCGATGCTTTCTTCGATCGACAGCGAGCAGGGCTTTTCGCAGTAGATGTCTTTTCCGAACTTGGCGGCGGTGATCGACGCCATCGTGTGCCAACGGTCGCCGGTGGCGATCAACACGACGTCGATGTCTTCCCGACCGAGGAACTCGAACATGTCGCGATACATTTGGCAATCTTTGTTGCCGTAGTGCGTATCGACCATGGCCTTGACGGCCTGGCGGCGTTCTTCGCGGGCGTCGCAAATGGCGACGAATTGGACATCGGGGTTCGGCAGGAAGCGACTCAGGTCGGTGGTACCGCGACGACCGATCCCCAGCCCGCCCATGACGATCCGCTCGCTGGGGGCGACGACGCCGTTGTAGCCCAACGCCGTTCCGGGAATGACCGACGGCACGGCCGCCAAGGCACCGAGACCGGCCGCTGTGCGCAGCAGGCGACGGCGAGAAACGCGAACGCTGGTGTTCAACATGGGAACTTTCCTCGGAATCTCTGTGACAGACACCAAAAAGCGTATACCGACGTATGGGGGGATGTTACCGGAAAGCATCGTACGCGCTTCCCGGCAACCGGGTGGGGGGACGGTTGCTGAAAATCATAAGGTAAGATGTGCAAATTTGTCAGCAGCGCACATTGTGTCCGCTGCGATTTCGGATGTCAAATCTCGTAAGCTGTCGTTGCGACATACGGTCGACAATATCCATTTGGTGTGCCGTGCCGATCGGGGGGCACTCGATTAGGGCATAACGGCCTCCATTCCAAATTGCTTGAATTCGGGCGGTAACTATGGCACACTGCCGTTACATTCTTCACGATTAGTTTCGCTGAGCCGGATCTTTTGCGCAAACACCCAATTCGACTGTCCAAGATCGCCGCGTGTCGGGCGAATAATAAACACGTAGAGGACGCATCTTGGACGCGTCTTCGTGTCCCGTTGCCAGGGAGTGTCGGACCATGATTTGGGTGTTTCTGATCTGCGCCGTGATCGGCGGAACGCTGTTGCTGGCCCAATTGGCGATGCAGTTGATCGGGCTCAGCCACGATTTAGACGGCGATTTCGGCGGCGACGTCGATGCCGGCGACGTTCATTTCGATTTCCACGGCGATGCAGGCGACGTCGATCCACTGGGGCATCCCGATGCCGGTTTTCACGGCACGGCCCATCTCGATGGAAGCAACATCGCCGACGCACACGCGGTGGATCATCCCGCAACGGGATCGGTATTCCGCGTCGTGTCGGTCCGAACGGTTGTGGCGGCAATGACATTTTTCGGCTTGGGCGGGCTGACGGCGAACTCGACCGGACAACCGCCGATGATTTCGCTGTTGATCGCGATCGGCTCGGGCATCGCGGCGATGTTGATCGTGTACAAGTTGATGCAATTCTTGTATTCGCTTCAAGCGGAAGGAACGGTACGTATCCAGCGAGCGTTGGGAAAGCGTGCTACGGTTTACTTGAAGATTCCCGGCCATCGTTCGGGCAAGGGTAAGGTGCACCTGGTTCTGCAAAAGCGAACAGCCGAGTACGCGGCCGTGACCGACGCCGACACGATTCCGGCGGGCAGCGAGGTGGTCGTTCGGCAAGTGCTCGATCCCGAAACGGTATTGGTCGAACCCGATACGCCCTCCCGCGAGTCCCCCCCGGAAGGAACACCTGAATGACGGTTGCGGTGCTTGCGCGGCAGTGGTTGGTGGCGGCGAGCATCATCTTGCTGCCGGTGATCGTGTTCGTCATCGCCTTGGCCGTTGCGTTACGGCGACTGAAGCGATGTCCCAGCAATCGCGTGCTGGTCGTTTACAACCGAGGCGTGAAAGATCCGGCTCGCGCCGAACGCGGGGTTCGCTTTCACCACGGCGGATTGGTGTTCGTGTGGCCGTTGATTCAACGATATGCGTGGATCGTGCTGGATGCGATCCGGCTTGAAGTCCCGTTGTTTGCCGAAAACCGCGGTGATGAGGGGAACCCAGTAGGTTTGTATTGCGCGTTGTCGCTGGCGGTCGACACGAGCGAACCGATGCTCCAAGCCGCAGCGGCCAGGTTCATGAATTGCTCGGCATCGCGGATAAGGCAGCAAGTCGAGCCGATCGTTCGCGAGACCGTGCGGGAATTCGCCGCGAAAACCACGCCCGACGACGTCGATTGTCGTCGGACGGAATGCGTCGATGAGTTGCAACGCGTATTGGGAGAACGATTAGCGCAAATCGGGGTGCGCGTGTTGTACGTCGGAATCGGGGGAACACCAACCTCTTTATCGAAAACGTGAAGGAGTTTTGGCCATGACTGTCGCCTTGCCGTTGGCACAATTATTCGACAATCCGAGTTTCTGGATCGTCGTCATCGTCGCAATGGCGACGGCGTTCTTGTTCGGTATTTTGATGTTGTTGCTGAAGCAGTACAAACGCTGTCCCAGTAACCGCATCTTGGTGATTTACGGTAAGTCCGGTGCTTCCGGTGAAGCCGCGACATGTGTTCACGGCGGCGCGCGGTTCGTGATTCCGTTGTTGCAGGATTATGCCTGGCTGAGTCTCGAACCGATGCAGATCGAAATTCCCCTTCGCGGGGCATTGTCGATCGAAAACATTCGCGTGAATGTGCCCAGCGTGTTCACGGTTGCCGTCGGGACGACGCCCGAGTTGATGCAGAACGCGGCGATCCGCCTGCTCGGACTGAGCTCGAGCGAGATCAAGAAACAGGCCGAAGACATTATCTTCGGTCAGTTGCGGCAGGTGATCGCCTCGATGCAGATCGAAGAGATCAACCGCGACCGGGAAGCCTTCCTCACCAATATTCAGAATTCGTTGGAGCCGGAACTCAAGAAGATCGGTCTTGTTCTCATCAACGTGAACATCACCGACATTACCGACGAGTCGGGCTACATCGAAGCAATCGGGCAAAAGGCGGCGTCGGCGGCGATTCAAAAGGCCCGCGGCGACGTGGCCGAAAACGAGAAGAACGGTGAAATCCGCGTGGCCGAGGCCGAGCGGGAAAAAGCTATTCGCGTGGCCGAAGCCCGCAAGGTACGCGAAATCGGAACCCGCGAAGCCGAGCGGGAACAGGCGATTCGCATCGCCGAGTTGGAAAAGGAACAGCGTGTGGGCGAACAGCGTGCCGCCTTCGAACGCGAAGCTCAGGTCAAGGAAGCCGAGCAACAAATGCGTATTCGAACGGCCGATGCCGAAGCCAAGGCTATCGAGGGCGAAAACCTGGCCAAGGCACAAATCGCCCAGTCGCAGGCGACGTTGCAGGTGAAGCAGGCCGAAGCCTTCCAGCTTGGTGAAACACGCAAACGAGAAGCCGAGGCGGCCGTCCTCGAAGCCCAGCACCGGGCGATGGCCAAGGCGGCACTGGCCGAGGCCGAACGCATCGAGGCGAAACGCCGGGCCGAACTGGAAGCTCCGGCGAAGGCCGAAAAAGCCAAGAAAATCGTCGAAGCCGAAGCCGAGGCCGAAAAGCGACGCATCGAGGCCGAAGGTGAAGCGTCGGCCATCTTCGCCAAGTTGGAAGCCGAGGCCCGCGGTCAGTACGAAATCTTGGCCAAAAAGGCCGAAGGTCTGCGGCAGATCATCGAGGCCTGCGGCGGCGCCGAAAAGGCCTTCCAGATGTTGCTGCTGGAACACTTCGACGACCTCGTTCACGCCTCGGCACAGGCGATCTCGAACATCAAGTTCGACAAGATCGTCGTGTGGGAAGGCAACGGAAAAGACGGGACTTCGGCAACCGCCAACTGGTTGCACAACATGGCCCGCACCTTGCCGCCGATGATGCAAGTCATGAAAGACATCGGCGGAATCGAGATTCCCGAGACGCTCGCCAGCGTCGCTTCGGCCGTCGGTGTCGACGGTACGAAAGGCGATGCCGACAAGCCGAAAGATACGTCGGCAGAGTGATCGACGGGGTGATGTTTCCAGTTGAATCGATTGCGTAAATCGCAGGCGGAGCCGTCCGAAAACGGGCGGCTCCGCTGCGTTTTGGGATTCAACGCAGTGCAACGACAGGCAACGGCAAGGAATCGGGCGAGAAATCCTATTGTCTTGCGTCGATCTGCCGTACAATGGCGAGAAACCGAGGGGGGTATCGCCGCCGAGCAAGGCACGGTTGCGTTGCGACGGCGAAACTGCGACCGGAAGGGACGGGAGGAACTCTCGCCATGACTAGCGAACACGAACCTTCGCTCGAAGCATTCTTGGAAGAACATCGCGATTTGCTCGACGTGATGAGCAAGATCGACAAGGCCTTGGAAGCACGCACGGCGACCTTGGCCGAAGTTGCGCAATTACTCGGGCAGCTCGGCGATCGGTTGGTCAAGCATTTCGCCTTCGAAGAAGAAGGTGGGTATCTGGGCGAGGCGCTGTTGCACGCGCCGCGTTTGGTCGCCAAGGCAAACGAGCTGTTGGCCCAGCATCCGCAGATGGTTCAGTTCACTCGCGACATGGTGCGCGAGATCGACGAGGTCGAACATCCTTCGGAGCAATGGTGGGCCGAAACGCACCGCAAATTCCGCGAATTTCAAGAACTGCTCATTCGTCACGAGCGAGAAGAGAACACGCTCGTACAAGACGCCTTCAGCACCGATCTCGGCGCGAACGATTGAACGGCGCGTTTTCGACGTGGCGACATAAGTTGCAAGCAGATCAAAAGCACCATCGCACACGGGCGGCCCGATCGGGCCGCTTTTTATTGGCGCCTTGAGAACGGGAGGCTCGAAATTACAATGCATGCGGGTTCGACGGCTTCGGGATGCCGCGGCCGTCGACGGAACGTTGTCGTTTGAGCGACTGGTTTCGTGTTTCGCATGGTCGTTGTTGCCGGTCGGTGTGTCGGCCAATCAGGAGGACGCTCTCGTGTTTCGGACGCAAAAGCGGTACTCGTTTCGCCGGTCGGTGGTGAACCGGCTGGTCGTCTCGGTTGTGATCGGTTGTGCGGTGTCGGCGCTCTCGACGCGGGCGAACGAGCCGGTTGCGGCGGTCGCCCAATCGGCCCGGGCGATCCCGATTGCGAAACAGGTCGATGTGCTCGTCGTCGGCGGAACCACCGGCGCTGTCGAGGCGGCCATT
>CAYVVR010000059.1:8998-12175 GCA_964454655.1 uncultured Planctomycetaceae bacterium
CGCCGCGGCATTATCTCGGAGAAGATATGACCGCCACGTTGCGATTGTGGCTCGAAGAGGGAGAACAGCCGCAGACGGATTTGGCGGCAAAGATCTATGCCGATCCGTTGCGAGGAAATACGGGGCCCGATCCGAACCGATTGGCGTACACGTACACGACCGACGTGTCTTCTGCCAAGCTGCACGCCGATACCGATCCGCCGTCGCGATTGAACGACGGGCGATGGGGCTACGCACCGACCGAAAGCGTCCAGTACGACGGCGATGTGACGATCGTCGCCGATTTGGGAAAACCGCAAGCGATCGCGAAGATTCGGCTTATTCCCTATTGGCGCGACAGCAGCGACGTGCCCCAGGCGTTCAAGATCGAAGGCTTCGAGTGGTCTGTCGGAAACGATGGAACGCAATGGAGCGATCCGGTTTGGGTTCCGGTGAGCGAGGCCGACCAGCAACCGGTCAACGAGCAGGCGTTTTCGATCACGACCGAGGCTGCGACCGAGGCCCGATACGTGCGAATCAAGGTCAAGAAGGCGGAAGACGCCGGCCGCATCTTGTTGGGCGAATTGGAAATCATCGGTCCTGCCCGCGAGCCGGCCGAGCCGCCTCGGCCCGTACCGCCGCGACCGATGCACATCAAGAAAACGTTGGATGATGCCCTGCTCGAAGCGGGCGTGTCGTTTCTGTATGCGTGTTATCCGACCGATATCGTGCGCGACGCGCAAGGGCGTCTTTGCGGCGTCGTCATGGTGAATCGGGCGGGCAGACAGGCCATCCTGGCCAAGACGGTCGTCGACGCGACGGAACGCGCCGTGGTGGCGCGTCTGGCGGGCACGCGATTCACGCCGTATCCGGCCGGAGAGCACGTGTTCAAACGCGTCGTCATCGGCGGTGAAGTCCGCGAGACCGAGAACGTCGTCGCCCGGCTCATCGAGCCGTCGTTTCCGCGGCAAGCAGTGAACAGCTCGCTTACCGAGTCGGGATCGTATCCGATCATCGAGTACACGTTACGCATTCCCGTCAAAGACGCGAGTTGGGCCGCGCGCGCAGAGGCCGAACAGATTGCCCGCGATTTGACGGACGATCCTCAGCAGCAATTCAGCTCCGACTTGTTGTTCGAAGTACCCCCTGATTACATGCTGGCGGAACAGCAGGCCGAAGGACCGTGGACATCGGCCGACGCCGTGCCCTTGGGGGCTTTCAAGCCGCAAGGCATTACCGGGCTGTACGTATTGGGTGGATGTGCGGGTCTCGATCGAGACGCGGCCGCGAAATTGCTTCGGCCGGTGAATCTGACCGCGGTGGGCCGTCGTGTCGGCGCCGCAGCGGCCGACGAGGCCGCACGACGCGGCAAGCTGGAAGGCCCTTCCGTTGCGGCACGTAAACTCGATAATGTCGAGGAGTTGGGCGAGATCGGTGAGTTTCTCCAGGGCCTACGCCCGGTGGGCAAGTTTCCGACGATTCCGCAAGGGCCCTCGGCATTGCCCGTGCTGGGACGGTACGACGTCGTCGTCGTGGGCGGAGGAACCGGGGGCGCGCCGGCGGGGATCGCAGCTAGGCGGCAAGGCGCCAAGACGCTCGTCGTCGAGTATCTCTCGACGCTCGGCGGGGTGGGAACGGCCGGCGCCATCTCGAGTTACTACTGGGGAAATCGGGTCGGCTTCACGGCGAGCGTGTTGGCCGACAAGAAGGTGAACACCCGGTGGAACATCGAAGAAAAACATCAATGGTGGCGGCGTGAGCTTCGGAAGGCCGGGGCCGACGTGTGGATCGCGTCGATGGGATGCGGGGCGTTGGTCGACGATGGACGCGTGCGTGGTGTGGTCGTGGCCACGCCGTTCGGACGCGGCGTCGTGTTGGCCGACGTCGTCGTCGATTCGACCGGTAACGTCGATATCGCCGCAGCCGCCGGGGCCGAAACGATGTATACCGGCGCCGAGGAGCTCGCCGTCCAGGGAACGGGGCTGCCGCCGCGAAATCTCGGCGCCTCGTACACGAATACCGACTTCACGATCGTCGATGAGACCGACGCGATGGATATCTGGCGCGTGTTCGTGTACGCGAAGCAGAAATACGCAAACGCCTTCGACCAAGGGCAGCTCATCGACACCCGCGAACGACGGCGAATCGTGGGTGAATTCACGATGCGGTTCATTGACCAGGTGCTCGGCCGTACGTATCCCGATACGATCGCCGTGTCGTACAGTAACTTCGACACGCACGGTTACACGGTCGATCCGGTCTTGGAATTGGAACACCCCGAGAAGGTCGGTTTTCGCGTCAACGAACCGTATCGGATGCTGTTGCCGAAAGGGCTGGAAGGCATCCTCGTGACCGGTTTGGGGGTGAGCGCGCATCGCGACGCGTTGCCGTTGATTCGAATGCAGGCCGACATTCAAAACCAGGGATATGCGGCCGGATGCGCCGCGGCGATGGCGGCCGCCGCCGATGTGCCGTTGCGCGAGATCGACATCCAAAAGTTGCAGAAGCATTTGATCGAAATCGGCAATTTGCCGGAAGAGGTGTTGACCGAGAAGGACAACTTTCCGCCCGACGACGCTCAATTGGCGAAGGCGATCGAAAGCGTTCGCGACAATTATCGCGGTGCGGCGGTCATCTTCGCGCGGCCCGACGATGCCTTGCCGCTGCTCCGCGAGGCGTACCGCCGAGAACAAGATCCCGAAGCCAAGCTGGTGTACGCGCATATTCTCGCCGTGCTGGGCGATCCGACCGGCGTCGACACGTTGGCCGCGAAGGTCGACGAATACACCGATTGGGATCAGGGCTGGAACTACCGCGGGATGGGGCAGTTCGGATCGGCGCTGAGCCCGTTGGATCGCTACATCATCGCGTTGGGGCGTGCCGGTGATCGCCGCGCGCTGCCGGTGATTCTTCGCAAGCTCAAGAAGCTCACGCCCGAGTCGGAATTTTCGCATCATCGAGCGGTCGCCTTGGCGTTGGAGATGCTCGGTGATCCGAGGGCGGCAGCACCGCTGGCCGAATTGCTCAGCATGCCGGGAATGACCGGCTACGTGCAACGCACGATCGACGATGCCAAGCGGATCGACGCGGCCAGTCCCGGCGGAACGAATACCGTGGCGCCCCGTCGCGACGCGTTGCGCGAGCTGGGGCTGGCCAGGGCCTTGTTCCGCTGCGGCGACTACAACGGCGTGGGAAAGC
>CAYVVR010000060.1:0-12143 GCA_964454655.1 uncultured Planctomycetaceae bacterium
TTCAAACGATACTCGGTGATACCGACATCTTGGCTGGTCAGGAAGTTGCGGGCATCGCCGGTATCGAGCCGGCGATACACCACGGGCGGTTGGGCGTTTCCGCCGCCGTCGGGGTCTTGCCCCACGGCGATCGCGTACAGCCGGCCGTCATTCCGCATCGCGATATCGCCGTAGCGGTACGGAAGGCCGCCGCCGTTACCGGTGGAATTGGGAAGATCGCCCGTGTCGGTAACGATCGTCTCCCGCTGTCCGGTGAACGGATCGACCGTGAACAGGTCGGTGTAGGTATTCGTGTACAAGATCACGTCGCCGAGCGTGAACTCGTCGGGGTAGAGTTCGAGTCGGTCGGCGGGCACGAACGAATCGGGACCGGTGTTGACGTGCTCTTCCACGATGCGGTTCACCGAGTCGATCGGTTCGCGACGCGTCAGCGGGTTCGCATCATTGAGCGCCTGCGGGACCGCCAACGTCGAGGTCACGGCGATGTAGTACACCTGACCGTTGCCCTCGGGCAAGGTCACCGTACCGATGAACGGATCGCGAGCGCCGACCGAACCGCGATCGAGTTTTTCGATCGTCATCGTGTCGAGCGGATCGGGCTGGTCGTCGCCGACGTTCGAATTCTCACCGGCCAAGATCAATCGGCCGCTGGAATCGAACACCCACATGCTCAAGTCGGGACGGGCCATCCCGTCGGCGTAGTCGATATCGAAGATCGCCGACCACAACGACCCGGCGTCGTTGATGCCGCCGATCGACTGGATGCCTTCGTAATCGACGGTCAAACGATACCAGTCGACGTCGGTCGCACCCGAGAGACTTCCCGCCAGCGAAATCGTGTTTTGATCGACCGCCAACAGGTTGCCGATATCTTGCGCGTTGGCTTGGGTATTGTTGTTGGCGGTCGTTTCCGAGGTCTCGCCCAAAAGCGGGTGATGTTGCGGGAAGCCGAGAACCTCGACGCCGTCGGTCGCATAGCGGATGTCGGCGTAGCGAACCGTCGAACCGGCAACCTCTTGCATCTCGCGGATGCGGATTTGCATCTGGTATTCGCCGGCCGTGTTCGCCAGGTTCACCAAGCCGCTTTGCAGCGTGTTCAACCCGACGTGCACACCGTCGATCGCCACGTCGTCGCCCGACACGCGGGCCGAAAGCTCGAGCTGCTTCGAGGCTGCCGCTGCGTTGATCGCGGCCGCGATCGCGCCGGCCACGTCGGCGGCCGACATGCCGTCGTTGATCGCCACGGCCACGGCGTTCGGATCACTGAGCGAGCCGTCCTTGTCGAACTCGAAGACGACCGTCTGGAAGGCGTCGGATACCAGGAATTGCGCACCGTCGGCCAGTTGGTTTCCGGCCTTGATACCGCCGATCTTCAGGTTGCTGCGCACCCGCACGTAGTAGGTGCGTACTTCGCCTTCCTTACCCGGCAACACCAACCGCATGCCGGGGTCGCGTTCGTTAATCGTGTAGAAATCGAATCGCAGGTCTTCGCCCGCACCAACACCTTGATTGTCGTGTCGCAACCACGGATCGCGATCCATCGCCAGGCCGATTCCATCGACTTCGGCATCGGATCGTTCGCTGGGCGAGTTGTCGCTGCGGGCGAGCACGTTGCCGTCGGCGTCGATCAGCTCGACGACGGCATCCAACGCGTAGGTCGTGCGGTCGATGTCGATCCACACCTCGGTACCGGCCGGGGCATCGAAACTGTAAACATCGGCATCGTTCCGGGCGTCGAAGCGAATCGCCCCGTGGACGTCGAAGCCCAATCGCAGGTTGTCGTCGCCGGCCTTGTCCATCGGCGCCAGCTGGCCGAGGTTCTGCGCCGTCGCCGGATAGGCGTTGCGGTCGGAGGTCGCTCCGGTGGCCGGTTCCGCTTCGTTGATGATCGCCACGTTGCGGTCGTGGCTGTAGCGATCGAAGCGGATACTACGCCATTCACCGGGAGAACCGACGCTCGGGCCGTTGCCGTTCGTGTCGAATTGCGGTTCCCCTCGCAGGTTCAGCCCTGCACCGACCGTGTCGTCCGATAGCGACGTGAGGACGACCGGCGCGCCCGGCATACCGACGATTTGGACGACACCGCCGATGCGATCGTCGATTTCCAAGGGTCGGCCGCTGGCGGTGATTCCGGCGTCCGCCCCTTGCAGCTTGACCACCAAGCTTTGTTCCGGGCTGCTTTGCAGACGCAGTCCGCCGTAATGGTGGAAGTTCGGAACGACGATCTCGTCGTACAAGACGTGGACGATATCGGTATCGTCCCAAACGCCTTCGGTCGTCAGGTTGCCGCCGCGAACTTCCATACCGTTGACGGCGTTGCCTTCCATGCGGTTGGCGCGGACCAACGGCCCTTGGTTGCCGTCGTAACGGTCGTAAGCGGCGATGGGCCCGGTGCTACGTCCCCAGTCGGGCACTTCCTGCCAATTCAACGAATTGACGTCGATGCTGACGATGTGCCCTTGGTTGTCGATGAACTGGTTGTCGACGATGATCGGTTGCGCACCGCGGACGTAGATCGTCGCCGGGCTGATGAACCCGCGGCCGTTGCGGTCGCCGGCGCTCGAAGCGGCGTTGTGCTCGAAGCGGGTGTTTGCCACGCGGACGTGTGCCTGGCGGATTTCGATCGGATCGAAACCGGCAAAACCGCCTTCGATACGGGTTTGCCCGCCGGCGTAGGCAATGATCGCTTCGTCGATACTGCCTTCGGCGGTCGGTCCGAAATTCAAACCGCCCCAATCACCTGCAGCGGGGGCTTGCCCGCTGGTGTTTTGGGCGGTGTCGAACGTCCCACCGGCACCGTATCGGTTGTCGAGCACCGACGTGAACACGACCTTGTAGCCGGGCACGGTGTCTTCGAAGCCGGTCCGGCCTTCGGCGATGAGCTGGGCCCCCATCTCGGCCTCGATCCGGCTCCCTTGCAACTTGACGATCATGCCGGGGTCGATGCGCAGACGTCCGTCGGGCCGTGCCACGGCATTGCCCACGCCTTCGCTCTTCAGCTCGGCCCCCAGTTGCGTCAACGTGACGAGGCCGCCGCCGGCCGTGGCCGACACTTCCAAACCGCGCGCGGCATTCGCCCCGTTGATCGCGTCGGCGATCGCCTGGGCCACCTGGTCGATCGTATCGGTCGGTTGATAGAGAATCGGATACCGACCGGGCAACACACCGTCGCCGGCGTCGAATTCGAACACGACCTTCGTGCGGCCGTCGAACAGCGAGAAGTATTCGCCGTCGGCGATCGACGCCCCGTCGGCCGCCACGATGTGGAAGTCGTCGCTGAAGCGAATCGTCGTGGTCGCTCGCTCGACGATCGGCCCGCCGGGCGTTCCGTTGATGAACAAGTTTTCGGGCACGTAATGGACGATGTCCCAGTCGTCCCAGCGACCGGCCGTCTCGAGCTCTTTGGTCTCTTGTCCGGCGGGCGTGGCGATCCGTACATACAACCCGTTGATCGTGTTGTCGACCACGATGTTGCCGCGGATCATCGGTCCCACGCGGTCGTAGTTGACCGTGTACGGGCTGTTCGGATCCCACGATCCGTACTTCGATTCCTCGAAGCTGTTCGGATCGGCCGACATGGCCGCATCGGCGCTTTGCATGATGCGGTTGTGCGTGATCGTCGGCCGGGCTTCCACCATGTGGACCGGATCGTACACCGACCGCACGCCGTTGACGATCACCTCGCCGCCGCCGTAGCGGATATCGGCATGGTTGATGTAGTTGAGGAAAATACCCTGGTCTTCCAACACTTGACGCTGCGGCAGACCGGTAGCCGGATCGTACGCTTCGATGAAGTCGTAATCGAGATCGTTGCGGATGACGATTCCGCCCCAGTCGCCCTTCATCGGCGTCGTGTTGTTGGTCGGTTCGGCATCGCGACCGATGACCTCATCGTAGTACGACGTGAAGTAGACGAAGTTTTCGGGCGTTCCGAGCACTTGCAGCGCACCGCCGCTGTGGTCGATCCCTTCGGCGAGGCTGCCGACGGTGATGTTCGAACCGAACAGCTTGACCACCGCCCCGGCGTCGATCATCACGGTGACGCCCTGCGGCACCTCGAAGCGCACGCCGTCGGCCAGCGGCTTGTTGTCGATCAAACGACGTCCGATTTCGTAAGGAATGTTGTCCGACAGCGTGGTCGGATCGTTGGGATCGTCGTTCTCGGTGTTGTTGCCCAAAATGCGTACGATGTCGCCCGGTTGGGCCGCCGCCAACGCCATCTGGAGATTGTTGTACGGCTTGGCCAACGAGCCGTCGGCATTCGCCGCGGCAGCCGTCTTGTCGACGAAGATGGTATTCGACTCGGGCTGCACGTTGAACCAGAAGTTGTACACGCCGCCCGGTACGCCGTCGGCATCGCCGTCGAACAGCGTGTTCGTCGAATCGATCAAGTGCGACGGGTTCGCCGGATCGGGATCGCTGAACGTATCGGGATTGTCGGGATCGACACCGCCGGGTTTGAACGTCAAGCGCAGCTCGTATTGCCCTTGGGAAACGCCGCCGATTCCCGTCCCTTCGATCGTCGGATCGTACTCGGTATTCCCGGCGGCCGTCACGCCGACGAAATACGTCCCGGCAGCCAGATGCAATTCGAGGAACGAATCTTCGCTGAAGAAGTCGTCGTTGCGTGCCACGACTTCATAGGTCGTTTGCACGTACTCTTTGGTCACCGTCTGCCCGTTCTCGATGACGGCGTATTCGACGGTCTGGTTGACCTGCCGGTACAGGGTGAGCGTACCGTCGAGCAAGCTCGAGTTGTTCATGCGCTCGGCCAACAGCTCGGCGCTCAGCGTGCCGTCTTCCTGGAGATCGACACGGTACATGTCGATATCGACCGAGTCGGGCCGGTACATGTGCTGACCGTGCACGATGTCGTAGTCGCCGGGGAAGATCGGCTCGAACGAGCCGGTCGCCGCCTGAGCGTCTTCCGAGCTACCCATGATCGTGAAAGGCACCAAATCGTACGAGTGCCCGTAGCCCAACAGGTGCCCGATCTCGTGCATCGCAACTTGGAACCAGGCCCCGCCGAACTCGCTGGAACCCCAGTTTTCGGCGTTGTCCATCAAGGCCAGGCCCATTCCGCCGACCCCGGCCACACCGCCGGGTTCCGACACCATGCCCACGGCCTTCAAATCGCCGGTCGCGACGGCGAAACCGCTATCTTCGGTTTCAACGAACTTGACGCCCAAGTAGTAGCCGTACAGCTCGAAGATTTCCCGCGCCCGTTGTTTTTGGGCCTCGGTAATCTGGTTCAGCAACGGTGCGCCCGAATTCGGATCGGTACCGTAAATGCGCGGGAAGTGATAGGGAATGACCGTAATGCCATCGGTCGCATCGGGCGACGAACCACCGGTCAAATAGTGGTCCTCGATGAGAACCTCGTTCCACGGCAAGTCGCGGTGTCCCGGTTCGTCGACCGCCCCGGGCCAATCCATCGGATAGCCTTGTGGATCGATCGAAGCACTGATGACCACTGCTTCGGGCGCCGCACCCGTCCCCAAGTTCGGCACGGCCGTCGCCGTCGCAAAGCTCGAACCGGCATCGCCCGGTGCAAAAGAGGTCGTCGTGATCGGCTGGTATTCGTTTCCGATGCGCAGACGGGCCGCACCGGTTCCCAGGTCGGCGAGGTCGGCCCCGAAGTCCAACGTCACCAGGTTGCGATCGGCGTCGTACGAAACCGATACCGGATGGAAGACCACGTCGTCGTCGGGCCGCAGCGTCGCTTGCGTGAAGATGAGCTGATAGAACTTCGGATCGGTCGCCGCATCGACGTCCAGTTCGTCGTCGGTGAAATAAACCTCGATGAGGTTTCGTTGCTGGTGGAGCGACTGGATCGCAAACGGCACGCCCGAGCCGTCGATCGTGGCTCCCGCCCCGGCGATCGTCACCTGGTTGCCGGCGACTGTAACGGTCACGTTCATCGCTTGGGCGATGATCGCATCGGCGACCTTTTGGGCGATCACAAGATCCGAATCGGTCGCCTGGAAGACGATCGGCACATGGCCCGACTGCACGCCGCCTCCGGCGTTCGCGTCTTCGAATTCGAACGTGGCGGTAATCGAACCGTCGGAAAGCGTGAACGTGTCACCGTCGGTCAACTGCGAACCGTCGACGCTGGTAATGACGATGTCGCCGCGTACCACCGGCTGCGGCACGACCGAAACGACCTGGGCGCCCAGGTCCAACTCGAAATTCATCGTCAAGTCGGCGCCTTCACCGGTGTCCGGGTTGTACCGGAACGGCAACTTCGGCGAGCCGAGATTCATCAACGGGCTGTCGCCGGTTCCCTTGATGATCAGCTGATAGCTGTCGTCGGGCAAATTTTCGGCAAAGCGAACGATCACCTCGTTCGGCCGATCGCCGATCCCGATCCACCCGATGGGCACGGTGACCTCGTTGCCGTCGGTAAACGTCCCGTCGCCGCCCGAGCGCACGAACTGGATGGCACCCAGCGTGTCGGGGTCGATGTCTTGTCCTTCGTTGAATCGCAGGATCAATTCGCGGGGTGCCACGCGCAGCGTGGTCCCTTCTTCGAGCAATCCGCCTTCGTTCGGAATGACGGCGACCAGCTCGGGGCCGACGCCCGGAATCTGCTGGCCGTACACTCGCAGGCTCCACGAGTCGAGCGTGCCCGTCTCGCCGGTCGCCAGGTCGCGCACGATCAGCGTCCAGTCGCCCGCTGCCGACTCGCCCCAGTGCCGCGCGCTGGTAAACGTCCAGTGATAACCGGTGGCCGTCGGATCATGCGTGTGCGGGGTGGCCAAGACCGACTCGGTCCCCGACGGTGAAACCAAGACCAACTCGAGGTCGCCCACCCGCGGATGCGTGATGTCGACGTCGACTTCGACCCACTCGATCGAATTGACCGCATTGCCGACGCTGACGACGGACGACACGCCGGCTTGGCTGTTGTCGGGAATCGGCGCGCCGACGGTGATCGTGCCCGTATCGATCGCTTCCTCGGGCAACACGTTCGTCCAACTTTCCGCCGCCGCGACCGCGGCATCGGCATCGATCACGCCGAACCCGTACTTGTGGTTCACGTGATACCCGGCGCCGTTGACGACCCAATCGGCATCGGTCGGGTCGGTCATGCGCGCGGTTTCGACCAAAATGTGCTGCACGTCGCGATAGGTAAGGTTCGGGTTCGCCTGAAGCATCAGGGCGATCACCCCCGACACCAGCGGCGCGGCCGACGACGTTCCGCCGAACGTGCCGGTGTAGTCGGTAGCGTCGTAACCATCGGCCCCCTGTCGGTCGGTCGTGGTGATTCCCGCGCCCGAACCGTTCGAATAGGCCGAAACCAACAGCGGCGCACCGGGTTCCGAATACGACGACTGCACGCCGTTGTGGTCGACCGCCCCGACAGCGATCGTGTATCGCGAATTGGCCCAACCGTCGTAATTGACGTTATCGCCCAGATCGCCGTCATTACCGCCGGCGAAGACGTAGATGTTGCCCAAGCCGCCGCGGCCTTGCGTAACGCCGTCGTGCAAGGCCTGCTGCCCAAGCGGTCCCGGGCCGGCCGTGATCGAATAGCCGATGTATCCCGGTCCGACCGGTCCCCAACTGTTGTTGTAAATGTCGATTTCGTCGAACTGGTGCGTCAACGCCTGCGCGTCGATCGCATCGTTCGAAGCACCCGACAACAGCCGAATACCGGCGATTTGTGCATCGAAAGCAGCCCCGACCACACCGACACCGTTCTCACCGGCAGCGGCGGCGACCCCCGCCACCGACGTTCCGTGGGCGTCGCTCGGCAAGTCGTGCGAGGGATCGGGGTCGTTGAAGTTATAGTCGTAGCTCAGGTCGGCCCGGTAATTGGGCGCCAAATCGGGATGCGTCGTGTCGAGACCGTCGTCCACGATCGCGATGACGACGCCATCGCCTTGGTAGGTATCCCAAACGGTGGTGACATGCGCATCCTCGCCCGGGGTGCCGCCCGTCTGCCCCGTATTCCGCAAGTGCCACTGATCGGGGAACAAGGGATCGGCGGGAATCAGCCGCTCTTCGTAGGTGTGCGGTACGAGCGGGTAGAAGAAGGTGATACCTTCGGCATTTTCCAGTCGCCCAGCCGCCGTTTCGGCATCGACGCCGGTGGCGAATTGCCACACGAACGCCCCTTTGATGTTGGTGGGTACGTCGGCCACCTCGGCCCCCACCGCAGCGGCAAGCTTCGTCGAATCGACGCTCTCGTCGACCCCTACGACCCATTGGTGGGTATTTTGCAGCTCTTGCGGGGAGTACTGGGACAGGTCCGACGCAATCTCGATCGATCGCTGGAGAGCGCTTTCCCAGGCCCTGTCGATCCCGGTCGGATTGATACTCAGCAAGACGCGGTCTTCGAACTGCTCCATCCGAAGCCCACGATGCCGCAACGCCTGCTTATGTGTCGACCGCTTGCTTCTCTTGCGTTGCTTGGATTTCCGGCGATTCGATTGGCGCCAACCCGACGAGAAAAAGCGGATAGGATCCCAGATCCCCATGGACGAATCTCCCTCGAGCAAAGGATGCTGCGGCCGAAACGGCCTATCTCTCTAGGAGCGACTGGATTTCTTTCCACGAAAAGGCGCGCGACGTCGCCGAAAGGCAACTTCGCACATACAGATCGATTTAAATCCAAGGAGGGGGAAAAATCAACGCATAAACCACCCAGACTGCGCAGTTTCCGCGTTTTTCACAATCCGCAAGTGGTTCATCCGTCGAAAGTTCCCGCAGACGCCGGCCCTGATGGCGTCCGGTCCGATCGGTACAGACTGGATCGCGTGTTAGACGAATAAGGGTCGCATCGAGTTCCCGAATTTTGCCGACAATTCCAGAAACACCGGTAATTCGGCTAAAGATTCTCTCAATTCATGCCGAGCGGGCGAGGAGACACCACTCTAGATGCAATCAACACCACCATTAAGTGGCTATTCTTCGCCGAACACGAATCCGTCTTGCAGCAACGCCCGGGTTTCGGTATTCCTAACCGCCCTTTATGTCCCCGGGTACCGTTATGATTCGGGAACTCCCCTCGATTGGGTGGAGCACATTCGAAAGACCGCCTGAAGGCCTCGGCCTTCTCCTCCATCGGGATCCGCTTCGATGATGCGTATCGAGATGCACTTTCGTCTCTTGCTGATCCTTCTCACCGCTTGGGCGACCGCCGGATCGGTTTCGGCGCAACCGCCTTTGGTACCTCCGGTTACGCCCGACCGCCCGACCAACCGGGAAGGCACCACCGTCGACAAGCAAGACGCAGCCGGTCAGCCGGTGGTCGCCGTGCGCATTTTGGGCCCCAGCGCGTTGGTGCGTAAGAAGGTGCTTCCGCTCCTGAAGACGCGTCCCGGCCGACGGTTGGAACTCGACCAATTGGAAAAAGACGTCCGCGAACTGACGCGATCCGGCTGGTTCATCGATGTGCGAACCTACACGCAATCGACGCCCGACGGGGTTATCGTCATTTTCGACCTCCTCGAGCGGCCGCTTCTTCATTACGTCAAGTTCATCGGCAACCGACAGGTAGGCGAAAAACGCCTCGCCCAAGAGGCCCAAATCAACGAAGGCGACCCGCTCGATACCTGGGCCGTCGAAGAAGCCGCCCGCCGGATCGAAGACTACTATCACGAGCACGGATACCCCGACGCGAAGATCACGATCCTCGAAGGCAACAAGCCGAAGGATTCGGGCGCGGTGTTCTTGATCAACGAGGGCAAAAGACAAAAGATCCTCTGGACCGGCTTCGTCGGCAACACTGTTGCAAGCGACAGTCGGTTGCGAACGCAGGTGCAAATGAAACCGGGCTTCCTCTGGATCTTCCAAGGCAACCTGTCGCGGGAGGAACTCGATGCCGACGTCGAGCGTCTCACCGCCTATTACCGAAAACTCGGTTTCTTCCAAGCCAAAGTCGGGCGCACGATCGACGTTTTGCCCCATCCGTTCGACGATTCGCTCGAGTGGGTCAAAATCACCTATGTCATCGACGAGGGCGTCCGCTACCGCATCGCCGACATTCGCTTTTTCGGAAACACGCAGTTCCCGGTCGAAGAACTGCTCGAAAAAGTCGAGCTGAAACCAGGCGACTATTTCAATCAAGACAAGGTCCAACTAGCCATTCGGAAATTGCAAGACAAATACGGCGCCCACGGATACGTATTCGCCGACGTCGAAGTCGACCCGCGATTTCGCGAAAGCCCCGGTCAACTCGATCTGGTATTCAACATCAAGGAAGGCAGCCAGTACCGAGTCGGTCGAATCGACGTGCGGGTAAAGGGCGATTTCCCGCACACGAAGGTGACGACCGTTCTCAACCGCATGTCGTTGGCACCGGGCGACATCGCCGACGTTCGCGAAATGCGGGCAAGCGAAGTGCGTCTGCGTCGTTCTCAGCTATTCGAGGTCGACATGGCCCGCGGCATCCAGCCGAAAATCGTCTACTCGCCGCCCGATCTGGAAGACATCGGTCCGCGCCAAGAAAAGGCCGTCGCCGAGCGTCCGCAAACGCCCGACCGCGAATTCCGCGGCCAGAATCCGCCCCGATACCGAACTGCCGAAAAACCGCCGGTTGCGGCCCCTTCCGACAGTGCGTCGTCGCCGACGGGCGAACGAATCGTCCGCGGACAGTACACGCCCGGCGGCGGGGCTGCGATTCCGACGCCGCCGTGGTTGCAACCGTCGTCCCGGCAATCGCAGACGGCGCAAACACCTTCGCAAGCCTATCCGACGAACCGATCGGCGAGTTCCTCCGGCGCCGACCGACCAACCTACGTCGAATCGTCGGGCGTCGTTCCGGCCGACGGCACCGGATACGCTTCTACCGACGATCCGGGCGTCGTCCAAACGGCGATCATTCCGGGCGAAGTTCCCCCCTTCATGCGAGACGTGGCGCCGGGACCGGAACCGCCCGCCAATACCGCGCCGTTTTACGGGCCGCAGACGGCCCCCTACGATCCCACGACCGGCTACACCGGCGAGCAACTGGCCGATCCCCTGCTCGATCTTCCGATGGAGGCGATCGTGCAAGAAGCCCGCACGGGGCGGCTGATGTTCTCGATCGGCGTCAACTCCGATTCGGGCTTGATCGGAACGGCCCTGATCGAAGAACAGAACTTCGACATCACCCGCTGGCCTCGCAGTTTTCGTGAGATCGTCAACGGGACGGCCTGGCGCGGCGCAGGGCAGCGTTTTCGTCTCGAAGCGATGCCCGGCACGCAGTTGCAACGGTATCTGGTCAGTTTCCAGGAACCGTACCTGTTCGACCGCAACGTGTCGCTGAGCCTCAAAGGTTACTACTACGATCGCGGTTATAGCGAATGGTTCGAACAGCGCATCGGCGGCGACATCGGCTTCGGCTACCAGTTCACGCACGATCTGTCGGGCACGATCTCGTACCGCGGGGCGAACGTGGCAATCAGCGACCCGGTCGAGACGTACTGGGGCGTTCCCCCCGACATTCAAGCCGCCGTGGGCGACAACGCCTTGCACGGGTTCGAAGTCGGTCTGGTTCACGACACGCGCGACAGCACGTTCTTGCCCACGCAAGGTCATCTGTTCCAGGCGTCGTTCGAACAAGTGATCGGCAGCTATAGCTATCCACGATTCGACATCAGCATGAAGCGATTCTTCATGCTGCGAGAACGGCCGGACGGCTCGGGACGCCACGTGCTGGGGCTAAGCGGCCGCTTCGCCTGGACCGGAGACGACACGCCCGTCTACGATCGGTACTTCGCCGGCGGATTCACCAACCTGCGCGGTTTCCGCTACCGCGGTGCCTCGCCGCGACAGTACGGCGAAGTGGTGGGCGGAAACACGTTGGTGCTGGCTTCGGCCGAGTACATGTTCCCGATCACCGCCGACGACCTGGTACGCGGCGTCGTGTTCGTCGATACGGGAACCGTCGAACCGTCGCTGGACAACTGGACCGATACGTACCGCGTGGCCCCCGGTTTCGGGCTGCGAATCATCATCCCCGCCATGGGACCGGCCCCGATTGCGTTGGACTTCGCGTTCCCGGTCAGCGAAAATCCCGGCGACGAAAACCAGGTGTTCAGCTTCTTCGTCGGATTCTTGCGTTGATCGCGGCCCATCGTCCGACGGCCCTGCCGACGAAAAGTTGAAAAGTCGACGGAACGGTTCTACAGGTTCTTCAACCGCGGATCCAA
>CAYVVR010000061.1:0-11963 GCA_964454655.1 uncultured Planctomycetaceae bacterium
GCGGGAACCTTCCGAACCTTATTTCGACAGCGAACGCCAGTTCGACAGCGAACGCGAGTTCGACAGCGAACGCCGGTCGGCAAGTGAACGTTCGGCCTCCGATGTGCCGGAGGTCGAACGTGCGACGCCGGGGCCGAGCGTTTCTCCGCCCGGCGGTCGGCCGGTGGTCGGGCGGTTTCCGCTGTTGTTCTTTTTGTTGATCTTGCTGGCGGTCGTGCTGGTCGTGCCGTACTTGGCCGAAGAGATTCCCTACGCCATTACCCGCGGCAAAGAGCGGGCGAAAGCCGAAGTCGCCCGCCGGGTGCTGGCCGAGAATCCCGCGCCCGAGGCCCGTTTTCCGCTGATCGTCAAGGCCGTGGCGCCGTCGGTGGTGGGTATCGAAACGGTTCGGCCCGGCAAACGGACGAGGGACGAGTGGTCGGCCTTTTTTCCTCCGCCGCGGTTTCATGAAGAAGGGCTCGGCTCGGGAGTGATCGTCGATCCCGAGGGGTATATCGTCACCAACTTCCACGTGATCGATCAGGCGGAAAGCGTCACCGTGCGGCTGAGCGACGGCCGTATCCTCAAGGACGTGCGCGTGGTCGGAGCCGACCCGGTCAACGATCTGGCCGTGCTCAAGATTTCGGCCGCGAACCTTGTGGTCGCCGCCTGGGGCGACAGCGACGAGCTCGAACCCGGCGATCCGGTGTTGGCAATCGGGAATCCGTACGGACTGATCCAAACGGTAACGGCGGGAATCGTCAGTGCGAAACAGCGTCGCGCCGAAACGAATCAAGGCGGTTACCAAGAGTATCTCCAGACCGATGCCGCGTTGAACCCCGGCAACAGCGGCGGCCCGCTGGTCGACATGGACGGCCGCATCGTCGGGATCAATACGGCCATCTTCGGCGACGCCTACCAAGGGATCAGTTTCGCCATCCCCAGCCGCATCGCCAAAGATATCTACGAGAAATTGAAGACCAACCGGCGAATCGTACGCGGCTGGTTGGGCGTGCGGATGACCGAGCTGACCGAAACCATGGCCCTCGAACTCGGCCTCGATACGACTCGCGGGGCGGTGGTGCTGGAAACCGTGCCGCGTTCACCGGCGGCGAAGGCGGGGATCCAGCCGGGCGACATCATCTTGCGCTGGAACGACACGCTCATCGAAGACCCCGCGGCGCTGAGTATTGCCGTGGCACGCTCGAAGGTCGGTTCGCAGGCCGAGGTCGAAATCTATCGCGACGGCCGAACGATCACCGTCACCGTCGAGGTCGCGGAACGTCCCGCCCGGTTCCCGTGAAGGCGGCGACGACGTAACAAACGCCGCCGAGTGCGATACGTCCGGCTCGGTCAGGCGACATCGAGCAACATGCCGGCGGGCGAAGGGGCGGTAGAAAACGTTCCGCTCGACCGGATCGCGCTGGTCTGGATGCGCTCTCTCGCTTCCGGCGGCGGACCGCCCGCGGTCGATTGACCGATGTACACGATCAGCGACAAGCACACAAGCGCCAGCACCAAGAAGATCGCCGTGTACTCGAGCAGCATCAGCCCGCGACGCTTCGAGGTCTTGCGTGTCGGCGACATCGAACGGAACTCCGAGGTTGGGGGGGTAGTCGATCCGAAGGCGGTGGTCGACACCGGATCGCTTCGCAGACGGAATCCGGCGCTTCGCTCCCGACAAATCTAGCTTACGGCATTGGGCGCGGCCAACACGACTTTTCTTGTCGTTTTTGTCGTGTTTTCGGCAAGCTTGAGGGAAGAACGCACCGAAGATGCCCCTTGTCGCGAAAGTGTCATGGAGACGCCCCCGTGTCGCCCGGCGAATTCATCGTTCTGCCGGAAATCGATCGCCCGGTTTACAATCTGCCGTAACTTCTTTTCTGAAAAGGCGTTACAGCACACCATCGGACGTGCGGCGACGGACGACCGCGGCGGCGGCCGGAGGGTGGGGGGCGTTGACCCTCGGTCGTTTGACTATAGTTCATCGTGTGCATAAATAATCACACGAGGCAGAGGCAACGCCAGAATCACTGCCCCCAACGAAGGGGGGCGGCGTTGATTTCCGATTCCAAGTTTCCATCCACATATCCACTTTTGGTAAGGAGTGTACGATGAGCGTGTTGGTCACCAAGGAAGCCCCCGATTTCAAGGCCCAGGCCGTGATGCCCGACGGGTCGTTCAAGGAAATTTCGCTTTCCGACTACCGGGGCAAGTACGTGTTGCTGTTCTTCTATCCGCTCGACTTCACCTTCGTGTGCCCGACCGAGATCATCGCGTTCTCGGATCGCAACGCCGAATTCGAGAAGCTGGGCGTGCAGATTTTGGGTTGCTCGATCGACAGCCACTTCACGCATCTCGCGTGGCGGAACACGCCGCGAAGCGAAGGCGGGATCGGCGAGGTCACCTATCCGCTGATCGCCGACCTCGACAAGAAGATCGCCGAGGCGTACGACGTGCTGTTGCCCGACGGAATCGCCCTGCGCGGCCTCTTCCTGATCGATAAAGAGGGCGTCGTGCGGCACCAGGTCGTCAACGACCTGCCGCTGGGCCGCAGCGTCGACGAAGCGCTTCGCGTGGTCAAGGCCCTGCAATTCGTCGAAACGCACGGCGAAGTGTGCCCGGCCAACTGGGACGAAGGCAAGCCGACCATCAAACCGTCGGTCGACGAAAGCAAAGAATTCTTCTCGAAAGTGTACAAGTAAAGCCGGCTCTCGTTGCCGCTTGGCGAGTCGGTTGTGAACTGCCGCTCGAAACGGTCCCGAATCACTGGGTTCGGGGCCGTTTTTCATGATCTTTTCGGGCATGGATTCCGCCCCTTTTCGGCGGAACCGAAGCCCCCGCCCTCGATTGGGCCGGTCCGCGCGGCAGCGAAGACACGGTAGAATCGAAGGTTTCCCTCGTGCGAGAAGTATCGTAACGGAATCGCATCTCTACCGGCTTGGAGACGAACACCTGTGGAGTACGCAACGATTTTCGACATGGACGGCGTGCTGATCGACTCGTATCGGCCGCATTACCAAAGCTGGCGGATCACCGCCGCCGAGCACGGACGCGACGTCACCGAGGCCGAATTTGCAGCCACGTTCGGCAAGACCAGCCGCGAAGTCATCGCGGCATGGTGGCCGCATCAACCGAAGACCGAAGAACAGATCCGCGCCATCGACGAACGCAAAGAGCAAATCTTTCGTGACTTGTTGCGTGAGCACTTCCCGCTGATGCCGGGCGTCGAAAAGCTCGTTCGCGACTTGCATCGAAACGGCATCAAGCTCGCCATCGGATCGTCGGGACCGCCCGAAAACGTCCAATTCGTCGTCGAGCGACTGCCGTTCCGCGACTTGTTCGAGGCGATCGTTCACGGTCGCGACGTGGAACGCGGCAAGCCCGATCCGGGCATCTTCCTGTTGGCGGCCCAGCGTCTGGGGGTCGATCCGGCCAATTGTGCGGTCGTCGAAGATTCGCCCGTCGGAATCGAAGCAGCGCACCGAGCGGGCATGATCGCCATCGGGTTGGCAAGCACCGGCCGACAACGACGAGAACTCGCCGCCGCCGAACTGGTCGTCGATTCGCACGACGAACTTTCGCCCGACCGCATCGTGGGCCTCATCCGCGCCAAGCGGCGAACGCAGCCCAAGGCGTAACCGGCTCGGCGAGGCACCGACTTGTTCGAAACGAGCGAAGGCCGCAGTCCCCAGCGAGGATTGCGGCCTTCGGTATATCGTGCGTTACGCGAGTCGATCGGCAAACGCCGCCGAACGAGCCGTCAAATACGGTCGCCCAAGCTGACGCTGACTTCCGCTTCGATGCCCTCGTGCGATTCCGACGCCTCTTCCATGCTCAGCGGTCCCAAGTCGTACACCGACTTCTGCTCGGTACCGGCCTGCGGCATGACGTTGAACTCGCCCAGCGGGTTGTGCTGGACCGGCGAGCCGCCGGCAGGTCGCCGATTGGCGAAGAACAGGTCGATGGCGGCGAAGAACTGCGTCAAGTCGGGCGGTGCGACCAACTGCGTCGTGCGGGCGAGCAAAATCGCTCGCCACAGGAACATGTACGCCTGCCCCATCGGCCAACGAACGCGAACGATGTCGGCCATCTCGTTGAACAGTTGGTACACCCGGGCGCGGGTAAGGCCGTTCGACCTGGCCAATTGGCGAACACTCGTGACGTTTCCGCCGATCCCCAGGCGAGCCTCGGCCAGCATGACCAATTGTCGTCCGGCGTCGATGTTGATCTGCTCCAAGAGCGGCTTGATGAAATGCTCCAACGCCTCTTGCGGCTGCGGAATGCGTCCCGACTGCCACGTGGTGACGACCCATTCTTCCACCCGGCGGATCCGATTGGGGACGAGGATCATCGCCAGATGCGATTGACTGGGAACGTTCTCGAGCATTCGATGGAGGAAGTAGAACACCTCGAGCACCGCCCGCACCCGCTTCGCTCCGTACGTTCGGCGCTTACGCAGTTGATCGAGCGTGCAGGTGGTGAATTCGCCCAAGGGCACTTCCCAGATGACGCGGGTGATGTTGCGCAACGACGGTGCCACGCGGCCCAGCGGGACCTTTTCCAGTCCCAAGCGGACGACGGTCGCCTGCCATTTGGCCCAAGTGACTTCCGAAACCGTGTCGAAGTCGATGTCGGTCGCCTCGGCCTCGATTTCGAGTTCTTTTCCGGCGACCAATCCGCCGCCGTCGCGGCCTTCGGCGGGAAGCTCGCTGACATCGGTCGAAGCCGCTCGACGCAACAGCAAGATCAAGCCCGCCAACTTCTTACGACCGATGCCGGGAGTCGAGGCGATTTCGACGAACGGCGTGTTCAAGATTTCGCCCAACGAATGCCCCAACAGGGCCAAGGGCAGCCGACGATCCGTCGGCAACGCCCAGAAGGCAAGCGTCTTGTTCTTGAGCGCTTCGAACTTTTGCTCGTCCGCCAGGATCTGTTGTTTGAGCGTTTCGAATTCGCCGACCAGGTGCAGACTCTCAATCGATGTTGCCTTTTGCATGCCTCAAACTCTCCGGGGGGCTTGATGGAATGGTTGCGTGCAGACGCCGAGCGCCCGTACGCTGGGTGGTTTTGCCTTTCCCGCACGGCGCAGCGACAGCCTATCGGAGACCTCCGCCGCGGCCGTTACGTCGGCTCAAAGGGGGGGATAGCCTATGCAAAACCAGCCGTATCAAGATCCTCTGTTCCGCTTGTTTCCCTATCCGTCCTTGGAACGCCAGATGTCCTGTGCCTCTTCCGCTTGTTTCTGCGTCGCTTGAAGGCGGGAGGTACTGTCAGGGAAATCGCGAAACCTTTCACTTTTCCTTACGTGAAACGGGGGAGACTGTTCTCGACATCACCCTTACAAACCACGAAAGGAAAAAAAGGTTTCGAAAATCGATCCCCAAAAAGCGACACATCCACAATTGGGGGGCAGAACAAATTTCCGAACACGCCACATGGTGGGGTATTCGGTTCGCTCTGTTAAAATATTGTGTTTTGGCAGGAAGGTGACTGTCAAGCGGGAATTGCGGACTTTCCCGGAAACCACTCACGAAACCCCACACTAGCTGAGGTAATTCCGGTACGGATCCGCCCCACTTGCAGCCATCCCCATGTACAACGGCGGGCGATGTCGCCGGGACCGCCCCATTTGCCGGCAGCGGTCTCCCGGTTTTTCTCACCCGAAAGGTAGGATCATATATTGCATATTCTCCTCTTCGCCAGACGCACGCAGAAATGACAACCATTCCGGAATTTTTTCGCATTATTTCTCATTGCGACTGCCCATCGGTTACCCCTTCGCGCGCATTAGTCCGCGCAAGGCTGGAAGAATTGGCGGCCTTCAAGCCCCTCACACAGGGGAAAACGGTGGCGATCACCGTCGGAAGTCGCGGCATCGCCGATTTGCCGACCATCCTGCGGCACGTGGTGGCCGAACTCAAGGATCGTGGTGCCGAGCCGCTGGTGGTTCCCGCGATGGGCAGCCACGGCGGAGCAACCGCCGAAGGCCAACGCGAGGTCTTGGCCGGTTACGGAATCACGCCCGAGACGATCGGTTGCCCGATCCGTTCGAGCATGGAGGTCGTCGAGTTGGGCACCAGCCCGTTGGGCTTTCCCGTCTTCTTCGACCGTGCGGCGTTCGAGGCCGATCGGGTGTTGGTGCTGAACCGCGTCAAACCGCACACGCGATTCGACGGGCCCATCCAAAGCGGTCTGCTCAAGATGCTGATGATCGGTTTGGGAAACCACCGCGGCGCCGAAACCTGCCATCGCGCGATCGAAGAGCACGGCTTTCCGGCGGTGTTACGCTCGGCGTGCGAGATCATCTTGGCGAAGGCACCGATCTGGGGCGGACTGGCGATCGTCGAAAACGCCCGCGAGCAAACCGCCTTGCTCGAGGCTGTTTCTGCCGATGCCTTCTTCACCCGCGAACCGGCGTTGCTCGAACAAGCACGCCGCTTGATGCCGAAACTACCCTTCGACCGGGCCGACGTACTGATCATCGACCGCATCGGAAAAGACATCTCGGGAACGGGATTGGATACGAACGTCGTCGGACGCAAACGCGACGATCACAAGGCCGTCGGCGACGAACGACCGCGAATTCGCGCGATTTGTATCCGCGGGCTTAGTCCCGGTTCGCACGGCAACGCGATCGGAATCGGAATGGCCGAGTTCTGTCGCCGCGAGGCGATCGAGGCCATGGACCGCGAGGCGACGGTCGTCAACGCGATGACGTCGAACCACATTTCGGCCGCGATGTTGCCGCCCGATTTCGCGACCGATCGCGAGATGCTCGACGCGGCATTGGCGTACACGCGCAGCAACAGCGAACCTCGCGTGTTGTGGATTCGCGATACGCTGCACCTCGAGCAAATCGAGTGCTCGGCTGCCTATCTTAGCGAAGCCATGCAGCGCGACGAGCTCGAAATCGTGGTGCCGCCTCGGTCGCTTCCATTCGATGCCGCGGGCAATTTACCCGCCCACGAGTCGCTCGCCCCCGAAGGCGAGTAAACACCGCGGTCATTCCAAGACCTGGTCGGGGCCGGGGAACGCGCCCTCTTGCACATCGCGGCAAAACTGCGATACCGCCTGCGTGATCGCCGTCTTCAGGTCGGCATACGCTTTCGCGTGCTTGGGAAGCCGCTCGCCGGGCGTCCATTGCAACAGGTCGTGAACGACCAGCACTTGGCCGTCGCAACCGGCACCCGCCCCGATGCCGATCGTGGGAATCGAGATTTGCTGCGTTATTTCGGCGGCGATCTCGGCCGGAATGCATTCGAGCACGACGGCGAAGGCCCCGGCCTGTTCGACGGCGCGGGCGTCGGCGAGAAGTTTTTCCCGGTCGCGTTCGATTCGATACCCGCCGAGCACGCGCACACTTTGCGGCCGCAAGCCCACGTGTGCCATGACGGGAATGCCCGCCTCGCTCAACGCGGCGATCAACTCGGCCTGTTCCTCACCGCCTTCGAGTTTGACGGCCTGGCAGGCGGTTTCTTTCAAGATGCGACCGGCGTTTTCGATCGCCTTGTAGCGGCCGAGCTGGTACGAAAGAAAGGGCATGTCGGCGACGACGAGCGCCCGCCGGGCGGCGCGAGCGACCATCTCGGCGTGATAGATGATCTGATCGAGCGTGACGGGCAACGTGTTTTCACGCCCTTGCACGACCATCCCCAGGCTATCGCCGACAAGCAGACTGTCGACACCGGCCTGGTCCAACAGCGCAGCGGTCGGATAGTCGTAGGCCGTCAACATCGTGATCTTTTCGCCGCGCCGCTTCTTGGCCAAGAAACGCGGCACGGTCATGGGACGGATCGACTCGCTCATCGTCACGCTCTTTTTCGGACCGGCGACCTCGAAAGGGATACGCGGCAGGTGCCCACCCGCCAACTTCGATTGTAGCGGGCGCATCGGCTCCACCGAAAGGGCCTCGCGGCCTTTGTCGCACCGCCGACGGCGATCGCTTCGCCGGCAACACCCCTGTTCCCCGCCGCGCACGAAAAAAGGCGCCGAACGACGATCCGGCGCCGATGGACGTTATGTGAGCGGTTAGTTGCCTTGCGACGAGGCCGCTTCCGCCGGCTGCTCCGAATCGGTCGGCGCGTCGTCTTTCGGGGGAGCGACGGGAATCTCGGCGTCGCAATGCCGGGCGGCGGCCAGTTGGGCCTCCAGCTCTTGGACGCGGTACAACACCGCGTTGAATTCGCCCGCGAAATCTTGCCAAAAATCGTCGTCGCGGAACCGGATCGGGCGGGTCGAACGCCCTTCGGCCACGTCGCGCATCGCCCGACGCAAACGGATCATCGGCCCGGCGAATCGATTACTCACTCGAATAATGTCAATGATGACCATCGGCAAAAGCAAGAACGAGGCCACGAACGCCGGTCCGAACTGGTACCATACGTCGTTGACCTGCCACACCACGCCGCGCGCCGGACCGGTCACGATTCGCCAGCACATCAACATCATGGCGATCGTGAGCAAGCACACGATCCAGTACAAGATCACGCGGATGATCAACGTCCCTTGCACATTCGGGTCGACGAACAGACGTTTGCGCAGTCGCTTGACTCCGGCCATCGGCATTACTCCCAGCCGCTTCTCGAGCATCAAATCGATCAAATCATGCTTCGATCGCCCCGTCATGCTTGACCTCATCCCCCGCGCTGCAACACTCGACGATGGAACCCAAAGGATCGTCGGTCTCCGAAACCATAGCTTGCCGCAACTTTGCGCGAGGCCCTTCGCCCCCAAATCCCACGATTTGACGGGGCGGTTTAGGGGCTTGATGCCGGTTTTGCGGACAGTACAACGCTCCCGGGCTCGTCGCCGCTCGGCAGCCCGCCGTGGGCGATTCGCACGAGCTTGGGAATCCCCGTGTACGCATTCCCGTTTACTGTGGTAGAGTACAAACGATGGAAGCCGCGTCTGCGGCGACTTGTGCCCGTGCACAGGATTCCACCGGCGGGCGATCGCTTTTTGTAGGACATGGATTCGTTGCTCACGGCAGTCACCCCGTACATTCCCGGCGGATCGAAGATCCTCTTGCAACGCTGGGCCGGGTTGATCCCGGTGATCACCCGGCACGAAGAAAATCTGCGCGCCCTCGACGATCACGACCTGCGGAAGACGAGCCTTTCCCTTCGGTACCGCGCCCGCAGCGGCGAACCGCTGGCAAAGCTGCTGCCCGAAGCCTACGCGTTGGTCCGCGAGGCCGGACGCCGCAAACTCAACATGCGGCACTTCGACGTGCAGATTCTCGGCGGCATCGCGATGTTCCACCACAGCATCGTCGAGATGCAGACCGGGGAAGGAAAAACCCTCACCGCCACCCTGCCGATGTACCTGTACGCCCTGGCCGGACGCGGTGCCCATCTGGCCACCGTCAACGACTACCTGGCCAAACGCGACGCCGAGTGGATGGGACCGATCTACCGCGCCCTGGGCATGTCGGTCGGTATCATTCAGACCGATCAACCGCAGGCCGAACGACGCAAAGCCTACGCCTGCGACGTGACCTACGGCACGGCCAAGGAATTCGGGTTCGACTTTCTCCGCGACCGGCTTTTGCTGCGCCGCATCAGCGAAGGTCAAACCGACCTCATCGGCGCCCTGTTGGGCAGGTCGAACACCGCCGGTGGCGATCAACCCGTGCAAGGCGAGCCCTTTTTCGCCCTGGTCGACGAGGCCGACAGCATCCTCATCGACGAGGCCCGCACGCCGTTGATCATCAGTGCGCTACCTTCGGAAGAAGCCAAGATCGAGGCCGCCTGTTACCGTTGGGCCGCGCAGGTCGCCGATCAGTTTATCGAAGACGAAGACTACGAGTACGACCACGAAAAGAAGACCGTCGAACTCACCCGCGAAGGACGCCGCAAGGCCCGCAGCCTGCCCCGTCCCGACGAGATGGCCTCGGTCGGCATGTTCCACATCTATGAATATGTCGAGCGAGCGATCAAGGTCGCCCGCGACTACATTCGCGACCGCGAGTACGTCGTTCGCGACGGCGAGATCGTCATCGTCGACGAGTTCACCGGCCGCCTGGCGGAGGGCCGAAAGTGGCGCGACGGCATCCATCAGGCCGTCGAGGCGAAAGAAGGCGTCGAAGTCACCGTCGCAACCGGGCAGGCCGCACGCGTGACGGTGCAAGACTTCTTCCTACGCTACCGCCACTTGGCGGGCATGACCGGTACCGCCCGCGATTCGGCCGCCGAGCTACGCAAAATCTACCGTTGCAACGTGATTACGATCCCGACCAACCGGCCCGTGATCCGCAAAGAGCTGCCGCCGAAAATCTTCGGCACCTCTGAAGAAAAATGGAAGGCGGTCGTCGACGAGGTCTGCGAAATGCACGCCATGGGCCGCCCCGTCTTGATCGGTACGCGCTCGATCGACAAGTCGGAACTCCTCTCGGCCATGCTCAAACAACGCGGCATCGAGCACGACGTCCTCAATGCGAACCACATCGAACGCGAAGCGGCGATCGTCGCCGAGGCCGGTAAACGCGGCCGCGTCACCGTCTCGACCAACATGGCCGGACGCGGTACCGACATCCGCCTCGGAGAAGGCGTCAAAGAACTCGGCGGCCTCCACGTCATCTGCACCGAAATGCACGACTCGGCCCGCATCGACTGGCAATTGCGCGGCCGTTGCGGCCGGCAAGGCGACCCCGGCACCTTCCGCCAGTTCCTCGCCCTCGACGACGAGCTTCTCGAAGCCGGGTTAGGCCCCAAGAAAGCCGAAAAACTCGCCGAAATGGGCAAGAAAAAGGCCGGACCGTTCGACCACCTGATGCCGCTGTTCCGACGCGCGCAAAAACGCGTCGAACGACGCCACTTCCGCGATCGCCGCGCGTTGATGTACTTCGAAAAAGAACGCAAGAAAATGCAGCGGCAGATGGGGCAAGACCCCTATCTCGACACGCCCGACTGAGACGTGCCGCTCGCCGCTCAACGGGCGGGCGCAGGCCCCCAAATCTCTTTGAGCACCTCGTGCAGTTTCGGATCGAACTCTTTCAGTTCCGCCCGCACGAACGGGAAAAAGTCGTTCCGGTACAAATACGCCTCGGTCCCTTCGGCGAAATATTCCTTGTGGTCCTTCATCGCGTAGTGTTCGACATACCGGCCCGAGTGCGCCAATACCTTGTCGTACTTGCCCGACTTCTTCGCTTCGCGGTACGCGGCGATGATCCGCGGATCGTCGAATCCCAACACCTGATCGTGGTACGCGTGGGCCAACTCGTGCATGATCACGAACGGATGCTTGAACATTTGCTGTCGCGAGTACAGCTCGGCGGCGTGGGTGATGTGGACCTTCTTCCCCAACCGCGGATCCAACCCATGGTCCCGCACCCATTTCGGATCGGGATGATAGCACATCGCGTTTGCTTGCGGATTCGCCCACTCGATCCAGATTTCGATCTTTTGCAGCTTCGCCAGCGGCTCGGGCGGCACGACGATCTTGATCCGTTGCAGATGGTTGGCCAACATCGTCAAAGCCCGGTTGCCCTCCTCGGCATGCTCGCCTTCCAACAAGGCGGGATCGATGTAGACCGTCCAACCCTCGATCTGCCGGACCACCGGATCATAAAACCCGCTCGGCGATTCGGCCTTGACCGCCGAGTTTTTCTCCTCGGCCGCACCGACTCGCGCCGCACCGATGATACCGACCGCCACCACCAACGTCGCACTCCACCAGGCTGTCGTTCGCAGCATGCTCGCGTCTCCTCGAAACTTCGTTGCCCATCGGCCGAAGCCGGATCAAACCGTGTCGTGCCGCCGCCGCTGCCGTTCGCGCAGATGCGCCGACGACCTACACCGCGGCACACGGCGGAGTCGTACATTGTACACAAAACAACCACCAAATGGCGTGCAGACGTCGAAATTCGTCCGGCGGCGGGTTCCGACTGCTCTCGCGTCGCCCCCACCCCACAATCGAACGATCGACGTGAATCCCCGCGGCCGGTCCGACGGCGATCGCCGCAACCCCGGAACTGCCGGTAG
>CAYVVR010000062.1:0-11816 GCA_964454655.1 uncultured Planctomycetaceae bacterium
GGACCTCGATGTCCCCAATTCCCCGAAAGCGTATCTCTACCTCGAAGCGTCCGCTCCATATGGCGTATCGTCGGCAGGCCGCGGCGCAGCTTTTCACCCGCTGAGGACGTACTCCCACTCCCCTGCCCCGAATGCCGTTCGTTCTGTTATCGACCTCGGCACTCGCCTTGTCAATCGAACCACGCCGAGACGTCCTTTTGCGACCGAATCTCCTCCACTACAATAATCGTTTCGGTCGTCCGGCAGGACCGGTCGAATGGTCCTGCGGAAATGTTCGCCTCGATGGTCGTGTTGGGAGCAGCGGGTTCGATGAACATCCTCGTCGTGGGAAGTGGCGGTCGCGAGCACGCATTGGCCTGGAAGCTGAAGCAAAGTCCCTTGGCGGACCGCGTCTTCGTGGCGCCGGGTAATGCCGGAACCGCCCGAGACGCCGAGAACGTCAACATCGATGCGACGGATTTCCCGGCGTTGATCCGCTTCGCCAAAGAGAACAAAGTCGAGCTGACCGTCGTCGGTCCCGAGGCACCGCTGACCGCCGGAATCGTCGACGCCTTCGAGCAAGAGGGCCTGAAAGTATTCGGTCCGAACAAGGCGGCCGCCGAACTCGAAGGTAGTAAGGTCTTCTGCAAGAATCTCCTTCGGTCCGCCCGCATCCCGACGGCCGAATACCAAGTTTTCACCGGCGCACAAGAAGCGCTCGCTTACCTCGAAGAGCGAGACGACGGCCCCATCGTGGTCAAAGCCGACGGGTTGGCCGCCGGGAAAGGCGCGATCGTCTGCGACAATCGCGAACAGGCAAAGCAGGCCGTGCAACGCATCGCCGTCGAACGAGAATTCGGCGATGCCGGCAATCGCATGGTCATCGAAGAACGTTTGACCGGCCAAGAGGCAAGCGTCCTGGCGATTACCGACGGCGAAACGATCGTCACGCTCCAGCCGGCCCAAGATCACAAGCCCGCGTACGACGGCGACAAGGGCCCGAACACCGGTGGAATGGGCGCCTACTGCCCTGCTCCACTGGTCGACGACGAACTCTTGCATCGCATTGAAATGAACATTCTCGTGCCGACCGTCCACGCGATGAAAATGGCCGGACGGCCCTTCAAAGGCGTCCTATACGCCGGATTGATGATTTCTCGAAACGATCCGAAGGTTCTCGAATACAACGTTCGGTTCGGCGACCCGGAATGCCAACCCTTGTTGATGCGGCTCCGGACCGATTTGGTCGAAATCATGTTGGCAACCGTCGAAGGCAAACTGAACCGACTCGACGGCCTCGAATGGGATCCCCGTCCGGCGGTTTGCGTCGTCATGGCCAGCGACGGTTATCCCGGAAAGTACGAAAAAGGCCACCCGATTGCCGGGTTGGACGAAGCCGACGCGATGCCCGACGTCAAGGTCTTCCATGCAGGCACACGCATCAAGGAAGACGGCACCGTCCTCAGTTGGGGAGGTCGTGTCTTGGGCGTCACGGCGCTCGGCGAAAACATCGCCCGCGCCAAGTACCAAGCCTACGCGGCGGTCAAGAAGATTCGCTGGAAGGGCGCTTGGTGCCGCAAGGACATTTCCGACAAGGCCATCGCGATGCTCGACCAGTCTTGAGTCGGTGCCGGGCGTCGAATCTCACGGGTATTCCGGGCAGCTCGACGAAAGTTCGAGCTGTTCCCGTCACTGAGGGTCACGGCCCAAGCAGCGGATCGTCATCGTCCCACTCGAGGTCTTCTCCGTACCCAGGCGGGAAAGGGTTTCCGACATCGGGCTTGGGATCGTCGGCCGGCTCCTTACCGCAAGACTTCTTCGGTTTGCGCACCTTGCGAGGTTTTTCCGATCGATCGGCAGCGGTCGACAGCGGTGCCGCCAATTCTCGTTCGAGCCGCTGAATTTCGCGATCCCGCAACCATTCCGTCAGCCATTCGCCGAGGTCGACGTCGTCGGTGGTCGGCTTCGACGCCGTTTCGACCTGATCGTGCTCGGAGGTCTTCGCGGCACGCACGATCCGCCGAAACCAAACTTCGCTGTCGACGACGGTCGCTTTGCGACGCCGGGCCGCACGGTGAATGCGATGATCGCTGGAGACGACCGTCAATTGCCGCGGCGAGTGGTGTTCTTGGATCAAGCGTTCGATCACGTCGTCGGCCTCTCGCGACCGAGGCGCGAAATGCACGGTCAAACCGCGGTACTCGAATTGCTTGGGCAACCCCGGCGGCGCGGCCGAAGCGTCGAAGATGATCCAGGTCGCACAGCATTCCTCGTGCGTCAGCGATTCGGCTAGAAAGTCGAGCAAGGCGTTCCTCGCCCGCTCCAACTCGGTCAAACGTGCCGACAACGCTTGTCCCTGCACGTCGGTGGCGTTCAACAGGTTGTATCCGTCGATAAGAATCCGGATCACCGCCGCAGCATCCGTGGTTCTCTACGCGTGTGCGTGTTCCCTGTCGCCCCGTTGGAAGCTCCCGTCATGCCTCAAGCTGATACTTCACCTTGCCGCCAACGATAGTAAACTTGACGCGACCTTTCAGTTCCCAACCGGCAAAGGGCGTGTTCGACGCCTTGCTCTTGAGCTTCGTCGGCTCGACCACCCAACGATGTTCGGGATCGAGGATCGTCACGTCGGCCGGCGCACCGATCTTCAAGGTTCCGCCTTCGATACCGAGGATTTCGGCAGGACGACAGGTCAATTTCGACAGCACTTGCATCCACGACATGTTGTGCTCGTCGATCAAGCGCATCACGATCAATCCGGCGGCCGTTTCCAGGCCGATGATGCCGAACGGCGCCCGGTCGAGTTCGAGCATCTTTTTTTCTTTGGCGTGCGGCGCGTGATCGGTCGCAATCGCGTCGATCGTATCGTCTTTCAACCCCTCGATGACGGCGTCGACGTGTTCCTGCGAACGAAGAGGCGGATTCATCTTGAAGTTGGCGTCGAACGACCGCATGCATTCGTCGGTCAAGGTGAAATGATGCGGTGTCACTTCGGCCGTCACGCAAACACCGCGTTTCTTTCCGCGACGCACCGCTTCGACGGCCCCAGCGGTCGACACATGCATGACGTGCAGCCGACCTCCTGTGGCCTCGGCCAGGCCGATGTCTCGGCTGACCATGACCGATTCGGCCGCCTCGGGAATGCCGGGCAATCCCAACACGAGCGACACCTCGCCTTCGTGCATGATGCCGCCTTTTACCAGCTCGGGAACCTCGGCGTGGTTGTAGACGGCTTTGCCGAACATATTGCAATACTCGAAAGCACGTCGCATCAGCTCGGCGTCATAGACGGGCGCACCGTCGTCGGTAAAACCGACCGCTCCGGCAGAAACGAGCTGTCCGATCTCGGCAAGCTCTTTCCCTTCCCGGTTCTTGCTCACGCATCCCAGCACGTACACGCGACAATTGTCGGCCCGGGCGGCCTTTTGCCGCACGAATTCGACGGCCGCGGGCGAATCGATGGGCGGATCCGTGTTCGGACAACAGGCGATCGAGGTGAAGCCGCCCGCCAAAGCCGCTGCGGTTCCGGTTTCGATCGTTTCGTCCTCAGATTGCCCCGGTTCCCGAAGATGGACGTGCATGTCGATCCAGCCGGGAGACACGATGCACCCGCTCGCATCGATCACTTCGTCACCCGGGGCCGGTTGCTGATCGTAACCGGCGATCTTGCCGTCTTCGATCACGATCGACATTTCACGATCGATCTGTTGGCTAGGATCGATAACACGTCCGTTTTGGATTACGAGTTTCCCGCTCATGATCTCTTGCAAAAGTTGAGTTGTTGCTGGATTCGCGTGCCGGTTCCCGCCGTCGTCGAAGGGGTGTTGCCTTTTCGGCCGTCAGCCTCCGCACAACAGCCACAACACAGCCATCCGAACGGCCAAGCCGTTGGTCACCTGGTCCAGAATGGCGGAATGCGTACCGTCGGCGACGTCGGCGGTCACCTCGACACCGCGATTGATGGGGCCCGGCGCAATGATCAAAATGTCGTCTTTCGTCTTCGCCAGACGTTCGGCATCCATGGCGTACAACAAGGCGTACTCGCGAACCGAGGGGAACGGACGCCGGGTTTGGCGTTCGAACTGAATACGAAGCAAGTTCAGCACATCGACCCGCGGCAAAATGGAATCGAGGTCGTAGCAATATTCGACGCCGAGTTTTTCCCAAAGCGGCGACACCAACGTCGAGGGGCCGCATACGATGACCTTCGCCCCGAGCTTTTGGAGGCCCCAAATGTTCGAGCGGGCCGTTCGACTGTGGGCGATATCGCCGACCAACGCCACCGTGACGCCTTCGAGCCGACCGAGCTGTTGCCGAATCGTCAAGATATCGAGCAAGCCTTGAGTCGGATGCTCATGCGGTCCGTCCCCCGCATTCAGGACGGAACACCGCAAATGCTTGGCCAGCAAGTGCGGCGTTCCCGGCACGCGATGGCGAACGACGACCGCATCGATCCCCATCGCTTCCAGGTTCTTGGCCGTATCGACCACCGTCTCACCCTTCGATAGGCTGCTGGTGGAGGCCGAAAAATCGACGACGTCGGCCCCTAGTCGTCGTGCGGCCAGGCCGAAGCTGGTGCGCGTTCGCGTCGAGTTTTCAAAAAAGAGATTGACGCACGTCTTTCCTGCCAGCAGCGGAACCTTACGAGTGCCGCGGTCGAGCGCCCGCCGAAAGGCATCGGCCGTATCCAGGATCAGCCGGATCTCATCGGCCGAAAGTTCTTCGAGGCCCAACAGATGCGGACGCGTCCATTTCCCGGCAAACCCCGCCAACTCACGCTGCAGTGTCTCCATCGATCACTTCCGATAAAGCGAAAAGACGCCCCCCACGCAAGAGGGGAACAAACACGATTACGACCAACACGTACGGGGGACGGTTCCCCCCGTGGCCTATGCTATAGTATGCAAAAGCGGTTCGGCGCTACGATCCGACGCCTTCTGGCGATGATTGTAGGTCGTCGGCCGAAGTGCTGCAATAAACCCAAGAGCAACATTCCCACCGGGCAAGGAGATTTCCAGCGCTCGGTCTCGGCTTTTCGGCCGTTCGGAAGAAGCCCGCATCTTGAGATATCACGACGACATGTCGCAGCGACCTTCGCAACCCGAATTCACCTTCTCGTTCGTCGACGCGCACCTTGCGGCGCGTTTTCGTTCCCTCCTGCACGTGGCCTCGTCTGCCTCGGAATCGTTTCCGCAACGAACATCGGCCTCCGATCCGGCAACGGTGGCCCAGGCGACGCGACCGACTACCGCCGAATCGCAAACGCTTCTTTTGGTCACCGACCGGCCGCTCGAGGAACTTTCGCAGGAACTTCATACGTCGAGCCGACCGCCGGCCGCCGTCATCGCGGTGCAAACTGGCGACGCTTCGTTGTCGGGCGGTATCCTACGACTCGGCCAGGTCAAGATTCCGGTCTTGCCGCTTCCTCACGATGCCGGCGAACGAGAAATTCGACTCGTCGTCGAAGCCGCTCTCGTAGCCGGGCGTCTCGCCGCCTGCCGACAATCCGAACGACTTGCGCGCCGCCTGTCGCACGACAAAGCGTACCGCGATCCTTTGACCGACTCGCTCAATCGCCGGGCTTGGGAAGTTCTGTTGCGTCGCCGCGTTCGCCGAGCCATGCGCCGGCGTCAAGGCTTCACCGCGGCCATCCTCGACATCGATCACTTCAAGACCGTGAACGATCGCTTCGGTCATCGGTGCGGCGATGAAGTCCTCAAAGCCGTCTCGCAAGCCCTGCACGCGTCGCTACGCTCGGAAGACCACATTTTCCGATTCGGCGGCGACGAATTCACCTTGCTGTTGGAAATCGCCGATCCGGACATCGCTCGATCCGTCGTCGAACGCGCGCGTGGGCAGCTTTCGCGTTTACACGAAAAGATTACCGATCTCCCTCCTGTGACCGCCAGCGCCGGCTACACGGTTTGCTCCGGCACCGAACCGGGGCTCGCCGCCGAGGCTCTTTTCGATTCGGCCGATCGTGCGTTGCTGTCGGCCAAACAGGCCGGAAAGAATCAAACGTGCGGCGGCCCCTTCACGCCCGGCAATTGACGCCGACGCCCGACCGTTTCGGCATTCACTTGCTTTCTTCGCGTTCGAAGCCCACACGCCAACGGCAGGCGAACGCGCGGTGCACCCACGCCAGCAGCACCAAATTCAGCACCGTCCACAAAATGATCGTGATCGCCGAATGAACATACGACAAATCGAGGACGGCACCTCGTGAATTCGTGTGCTCGGCAACCCATCGAATCGGGATACTCAACACGGCGGCAATCGGGCTCGTGCACAGCAAGTGTTTCAGCCAAGGCAACCACGAAAGATCGGGCGCGTAGATTCTCAGCACGCCGTACGTCGCGGGAATCGGCATCAAGCCGAGAAACAGTACCATCAATACGAAGATCAAGGCGCGACGTGTGTTCACAGAATACAGCGAGGCCGTCAATCCGACGGTGCTGCCCGTGAGCACCCCCAACCCGATAAACAGAAGAAACCAAACAATCGCGGCCGGATCGCCGCTGAACACGCGTGGCGGAAAAATCGCCGCAAGGACGATCGGCACACAGAACATCGCCGTCATGCCGCCCGCCACTCGTAACCCGGCGAACAATTTGCCTGCCACGATCCGCCCCGGCGGAAGCGACGTCGTCAAGAGCAGTTCGAGCGTGCGACGTTCCCGCTCGCCGGCGATCTTGTCGGCCGAAAAGATCGCCCCCAATAACATCCCGAAAAGCATCACATCGACCACGTAGAACGACGCCCATTCGGGGCGCACGAAAAGGCACACGACCATGCTGCCGATCGTCCACAACGACGCCAAGTTGACGACGGCCCGAAACACCGCCCCCTGGTGCGCGAACAATCCCGCTCGAATCTCTTTGTCGAACACCGGATTGCGATCGTCGGAAATCAAATCTCTTTTCGGCGCCGGGATGAACAACCGGTCGGGCATGCTCTGCGAGTGCAAGACCAAGCCGCCTTGAGAATCTTCGTCGTCGAGTTCTCCCGGCGACGAGTCCCCGAGCATCTGCTCCGGCGACTGCAGGGCACGGCTTGCCTTTTCCGCAATCGCCACGGCGACGATCACCGAACATAATGGGATTGCCAACCCTTCCACCGCCAGGCGAACCAAAAACGGAACAGCCAGCAGGAAGATTTCCCCCGCCAAATACACTCCGGCGATGATCGCCACGACCAACGATGCCTTCACGCGAGCCGCCAAGGCGTGTTCTTCGCCAACACTGATCGTGATGCTTGCAACTCCCATCACCAACAATGCAGAGCCGGTATAGCCAAACATGGCAAGCACTTCCGACACCGAGGCTCCGCCCAGGGGGATGCAAAGGACGACGATCGGCAGGGCAATGAACGTCATGAGCGCCATATAGGCCATCGTCGACCAGAACTTACCCCAAAAGAGCGATCGCCCCGACAACGGTACGGTCACCAGCAGCTCGAAAGTGCCTTGCTCTTTTTCGTCGGCGAAGGAACCGGCCGATTCGGCGGGCACAAGCACCGCCAACATCGCCAGCAGCCCGGAAAAAAACGCGCGAATCAGCAAGGCAGACTCGCCGGAGGGAGTGGTCAAATCGAGATATTCGACGTCGGGCCAGGAGGCCACCACCAACCCGCCCAACGCGCCCAGGGCAATCAGCGCCGCCCAAAACGCCGCGGTCGATCGCAACGACTGACGCAATTCTCGGCCGATGATCGGATTTTGTTTCCAACGGCGACGCCCAGCCACGGTGATTCCCTCGGTAATTGCTTCTCCGTCTCGAACACGCAACGACGGCCTACTGAACGGCCCCTTTCGTAACCGTCATGAACACGTCTTCGAGCGTCGGATCCTCCTCGGCAAACGATTGCACGCGAACGCCCTCGCGGATGAGCTGTTCCAGGACGTCGGCAACCGTCTGGTCGTCGGCTTGCAATTCAACGCGTGTTTCCCCGTCTTCCGTCGAAATTCCGATCGTCTCGGGCCGTTCGCGAAGGAGGGTGAGGCCCCGCTCGGCGTTTTCGAGAAAGCGAATCCGAATGCGGCGACTGACGCGGATCTTTCGGTAAACTTCGGCGATGGCCCCGCTGATAAGAAGTTTTCCGCGTTCGATGATCCCGATGGACGTGCAACAATCGGCCAGTTCGCTGAGGATGTGACTCGATATCAGGATCGTTTTCCCCATGCGTCGCAATTCCCGCAACAACTCCTTCAATTCGATTCGCGCCCGCGGATCCAGTCCCGACGCGGGCTCGTCCAGTATCAACACGGGCGGATCGTGAACCAACGTCTTGGCCAGGCACAACCGTTGTTTCATACCCCGCGACAGTGTGCGTAGGTACGCGTTTCGCTTTTCCACCAGGTCGAGCAACTCGAGCACGTCGGCGATGACGGTCTTCCGTCGCGCCCGTGGAATCTGGTAAGCCGCCGCAAAAAAGTCGAGAAACTCCCATACCCGCATCCCGTCGTACAAGCCGAAATGGTCGGGCATGTAGCCGATGCTCCGCCGGACGTCCAACGGTTGCTTGGTGACCTTGAAGCCGTTGACGATCCCCTCCCCTGCCGTCGGCTTGAGCAAAGTGGCCAAGAAGCGAATGGTCGTGGTCTTCCCCGCCCCGTTGGGGCCGATGAAGCCGAACACCTCGCCTTGCTCGATCTGCAACGACAAGTCGTCGACCGCTACCAAGTCGCGATATTCTTTCCGGAATCCTTGCAGCTCGATCATGTCGCACCACGTTTTCGCACGGCTGACTGTTCGTAGGGCTTTTCCCGCTTCATCCCGGCCTACGGCTCCTCGGCGGCCATCTTTGCAAGTTGCTCACGCCAATCGTTTCGCCACCGAACGTCCGGCTCCGGAGTCGCAGGGCGGGGATAATCCAAGTAGATCATCGCTACGGCGGCGCGACGCCGTTGCGCGATGTGCGGAGACACGTGGATCACATCCGGCAATCCTTCGACGTAACCCACGGCCACACTCGTCGGCCGGACGGGCGACAAATCGTCCGCCCGGCTCAGCAACTTCGCCATGATCTCCCCGTTCACCAAACCGCCCTCGTCGATCTCGAGAGTATGCCAGGCGGCCTCCAACTCACGGACGGCGGCCCCGAACGATTCGGCCTCTTTCCACACGATTTCGTGGGCATCGCCGGGCTCGAGACGCGCAAGGACCGCCGTTCGGATCGTCCCTGATTTTTCCCGCCGCAACAACCCCAGCGATTCGAAGCCTACATCGGATTCGTTGACGAGTCGCCACGTGGTTCCGTCGTCGGCCAAGCGTATCGTACCGCCCAAGTCGGCCGAGCTTTCGTATCGAAACAACATCACCGAATTCGACGCCAGCCGAAAGTCCTCCAGCGCCGTACCGCCGTCCCGGTGTAGTACAAGCTGCCGCGAAGGCTGCAACTCGAACAACGCATAGGGCTCGTTTTGCGAAGTCGCCGAGACGGGCAACACGATTCCACCGGCGTCTGCAACCGAAAGGTCAAACGTCGTAGCCAGCGACGAATAGATCCCCGTCCAACCGGCGAGGCGGGCGGTGGAACAATTCGGTTCGATCTCGACGATGTCGATGCCGGTTTCGGCCCGTACGAAACCGATGTTCATCTGGCTTTGACGTACGACGATGATCGTCCACACGACAGCGGCGGCGGAAATGACCGCCCAACTCCATTCCGGCTTGCCGGCCAGCCGAAACACGATCCACACACAAGGAATCGTGAGCCCCACGTAGCCGATCAACATGGCGACGACGAAGCGTTTGGGTGGCACGCGAATCCGACATTCCTCCCGCAGCTTGGGCACGATTGTTTGCGTCAACGCGTCATCGTTGCACAGTTGCGGATCACAGGCGAATTCACGGTACTCGGCGTTTACATCTCGATCTCGGCCGCGTGCCTGTACGCCACTAAAACGCCCACGATCATCTCGCCCCACCCACCAACACGTTCCGACCTGTTTGCACGCTTCTCGGCTCGTGTAGCGGTAACTTATGACCATTTCACCAAATTGCCAGAACCGCGGCGGCGTCCGCAACAGCCATCCCCGCCACACCAGATCGTAAAGCGGCCACTCGACCAGCGCCGGATGACTCAGCGGGAAGGCCGACACGATGATGCGTCCGCGTCCGATTCGACATTCGTAAAACAGCCCGCCCGTTTCCGGAACCTCCCGGCCCGACGCCTGCGGTTCGAGTTTGATTCCGTAGACCGATCGCAAAGTCTCAAGGGGCGTCGGCGGCTTCGGATTGTCGATCAACGGTTCCACCAATGCCGGAAACCGTTCGGGGGCAAAAGACGTGGTCCAGTCGTCGTCGGGCGGGCGGCAGGGCAAGTACGGCTCCAAGAACGACCCTCGCAGCGATTCCATCGAATCGGGACCGCTGACCAACAACTGACCGCCGAAGTGGAGCCACGTCAACAACGTCGCTTGCTGCTTTTTGTCGAGCACGTTCGGGTCGGCCTGATCCCACACCACGTATGCGATCCCGGCCCAGGCCGACAGGTTGTCGGGCAGCGGGACCTTTCGATTCCCGGCATACCGGCACACGCGCAAGCCGCCCGGCGCTGTCGCGATGTCCCACGGCGCAGCAAAGACGGGCAGACGCTCCAAGAAGCCGTACTGTTCGGGCGTACGGCACAACACGATCACGTCTGCCTCCAAACGCGAGTCGAGAAAAACGTCGGTATCTGATACCGCCACGACACGGCCGCGTCGATCGCGTAATTCGCTATGAACGACGACCGGCCCCGACTCCGAGGGCGTCAACACGTCGCTTGCCAACTCTTTGATTTGCCCCTTCGCCAAACGAACGGGCCGTTCAACGACCACGCGGTCGCCGCCCCACAACAGGATCGGTCGCTTCGACTTCGGAACCCGAAATTCGACTCGCAACGTCCCCTGAAAGTCCTGCTTGTTCGCTTGGGCCGGAAGGTACAACCGCTGAATGTGCGCGCACCGTAATACCGGCAATTCGCCTCCTTCCCTATCGGGAAAGACACGAACCTTCCCGAGCTCATAGTCGGGCAACTCCTCTTGCCGCAAGGCTTCGCGGCGACGTTGTCGTTCTTCGAGAAGTTCGTCGACCGCATCGCCAGGATCGGTGACCACCTCCGGAGCCGTTTCGCTCCGCAACGGGCGTGTCCCCCCGATCCCCACGAGCTGGCCTATCACCAACAGGATCAAATACAAAGCGCTCGCTTTTTTCGATCGCCCGGCACACAGCCACGCGGTCGCAGGTGTAGGATTCAATGCCGTCGCTCGCCTTGATCGCATCGAGGAAGCCCCTCCAACCGGCTGCCGATCACTCGGCACGTCGGCCCCCTGTTCCTTGCGCAGAAACCAAAAAACCAACGGATCGTTCGGCCGAATGAAGACAAGCGTGTCAAAAGGCGGCAACCGAACAGCCGCTTATTGAGGATGGTCGATTCCCCCGGCGGGGTCAAGAAATCGGACCGTCAAAACCGTTTCCGCCGCTTTCGGGCGTTCCCGTGCCGCGACGTTCTTTATTCGTGTTCGCTTTCTTCGAGGAAGTCTTGGGGCGCCGTTTGTCCCCCACGGTTGTTACGGCCGACATCCGTGTACTTCTCATCCGATGGATCGACGGCAAAGAGGATGAACGGGTCGTCGGCCAAGGGATCGACGATTCGAATGGCTTCTCGGCCGGATAGCAATCGATCGAACAGATTGCCCACCAGGTCGGCCCGCCATCCGGTGGCCAGCAGCGGCCGTTCGCCGTCGTCGAACTCGTGCAATCGGAACCCCAACCACGTTCGCACGTCGTTGGGACTTCCCACCAAGCCGGGCGACACGCCCGCCCGCCGACATACGCTGCCCAGGGCAGCGT
>CAYVVR010000063.1:0-11765 GCA_964454655.1 uncultured Planctomycetaceae bacterium
AAATGGACTTGCGGGTGATTGCCGATCGCTATCGAACGGTTCTCGAAATCGGCGACAAGATGGGCTGCACGCCGCAACTGGAGATTTGGGGTAGTGCGACGAATTTGGGCACCTTGTGCGAGGCCGCTTTCGTCTTGACCGCCGTCGGGCACCCGAGGGCCTGCGGGCTGTTCGATGTGTTCCACCTGTACCGCGGAAATTCGCCGTTCGAAGGCCTGCGGCAGCTCAACGGCGCGCAAATGCACGTGTTTCACATCAACGATTACCCCGCCGAACCGCCGCGAGAGGAAATCAACGACTCGTATCGCGTGCTTCCCGGCGACGGCACGGCGCCGATGCGCGAAATCTTGACAACGCTCTACGAAACCGGCTATCGCGGTGCGTTGTCGTTGGAGTTGTTCAATCGATCGTTGTGGGAACGCGAACTCGACGAAATCGTGACACTAGGCCTTGCGAAGATGAAAACCGTCGTTCGTGAGGCGTTGGGCACGGCCTGACGGGCCGGAACCGAGCGCACGCGGCTCAATCGAGAAGATAGGGCGAGTCTTCGAGATCTTCGTGGCGGATTTCGTCGACCGGCGCTTTCTTGCCCCACCCCGCATACAGCCGATTGGGCGCATTGAACACGATGCCCGGTTTGTCGCCGACGTTCTTGTACGCGTGGACGACTCCGGGAGGGACGAGGACGCGGGCGGGATTTGATTCGCCCACGATCATCGTCTGCCGCACGCCGAAGGTGGGACTGTCTTTTCGGCCGTCCCACAAGTAAAGCTTGAAATCGCCGGGGCCGAGAAAGCAAAAGCAGTCGGTTTGGTCGACGTGTTCGTGCGGCCCGCGGGCGACCCCGGGAAGCGTTTCGCTCACGTAGGCCATTACCGGGTGCACCTGCTGATCGAGTTCGTCGTGTCGAAACAACTCGACCAACCAGCCCCGTGCGTCGGAAAACCGTTTCAAGGGATCGATCGTAACGTCGTGGATCGTACCGTCTTGGAAATTCATCATCGTCGGATGGTGCTTTCAGGGAACGGATAAACAAGTCGCTTCGGCAAGACGATCATTGACTTTTCACGCGATGCCGGGCGTTTCCAAGAGATCGCGGAGGTATTGCCCGTAGCTGTTGTTGTACTCGTCGGCCAGTCGTGCCAATTGATCACGGTCGATGAAGCCCTTGCGGTAGGCGACTTCTTCGAGGCAAGCGATTTTCAGGCCTTGGCGGTGTTCGATCGTTTCGACGAAGGTGGACGCTTCCAACAGCGATTCGTGCGTGCCCGTGTCGAGCCAAGCGAAGCCGCGGCCGAACAGTTCGACGTTCAAACGGCCTCGTTCGAGGTAGATTCGGTTGACGTCGGTGATCTCGAGTTCGCCGCGAGCGCTGGGCTTCAGATTCGCCGCGATTTCGACGACGTCGTTGTCGTAGAAATACAAACCGGTGACCGCGTAGTTCGAAACGAACTCTTTCGGCTTTTCGACGATACGTACCGGCTTCCCTTGGTCGTCCAATTCGACGACTCCGTATCGCTGCGGATCGCGTACCAGGTAGGCGAAGACGGTGGCCCCTTCGGCGCGGGAGGCCGCCCGCATCAGCATCGCCTGAAAACCTTGACCGTAGAAAATATTGTCGCCCAGAACGAGGGCCACGTGGTCGTCGCCGACGAATTCTCTTCCGATGATGAACGCCTGCGCGAGGCCTTCCGGCTTGGGTTGGACGGCGTACCGAATCGAGATTCCCCATTGCGAGCCGTCCCCCAACAGCCGTTCGAACAGGCCGATATCCTGCGGGGTGGAAATGAGCAGGATATCACGGATGCCGGCGAGCATCAGGGTCGACAGGGGATAGTAGACCATCGGCTTGTCGTAGATCGGTAACAATTGTTTGCTGACCGATCGCGTCAGCGGATGAAGCCGGGTACCGGCGCCGCCGGCGAGGATGATTCCCTTTTGACAAACCGGTGCGGCCTGAGACATCGCGTCTGCCCTCGTGATCGAGTTGTGTCGGAAAAGAAACGTGCTTCAGGGCGAATCGCCGCCCAGCACGGTGACGATCGTGCGGTTGATATCGGTATTGTCGATGTAGTCGCCCGAGAATTCCCACACTTCGGCGGCATGGGCATCTCGGCCGCGAACACACTGCAACAATAGCTCACTTCCGACGCCTTTGGCGAAGACGGGGACGAGCATGTTCGAGTGTCCGCCGGCGTTGTAGTGCAGCCCCGGCATTTTCCCCGGACCATTGTCGACGATCGGCTGGAAGGGCTTTTCGGCCGAGTCGGGACCCCACGGAAGGCCGCAATCGTGGTCGGCCGTCAGGATGAGCAACGTTTCGTCCCACGAACTGTTTGTTTCGACCCATTCGACGACGGCTTCAACCGCCTTCATGAAGTCGTCGTATTCTTCGAGCATGCGGTGTTCTTGATTGGCATGATTGGCCCAGTCGACCGCACCGCCTTCAACCATCAAGAAGAAACCGTCGGGATCGTCGTCGAGGCAGTTGAGAGCGCCCTTTGTCATCGTCGCCAGACTGGGCACGTTCTGATTCATTGGGGCGGCGAACGGTTCTTGCCGTGCCAGGCCGCCTACGATTCCACCCCGCTTTTGTTGCAAGGTCGTGGCGACTTGCGCCGTACCGACGACCCGAGCCGGCGTTTTGCCGGTCGTCAAGCTTTCGAATTCTTCCTTGGTTTGGACGAGCGTCCAGCCGTTCGGATGGGTGCCGGCGACCAATTGGTCCCATACGGCCTTGCCGCCGACATACTTGTAATTGCCCTCGGTTATCTTTTCTTTCGGATTGCCGTTGTCGTCGAATGCGGGATGCCCCGCGCCCATGATCACGTCGAGGTAATCGGCCGCCAGCATTTCGGCGGCGATTTTTTCGTAGGCGTTACGAGACGGATTGTGCGCACCGCCAAGCGTCGCCGGCGTGGCGTGTGAAAATTCGACCGAAGTAATCACGCCTGCCCGCTTGCCGAGCTTGTGGGCGATTTCCGGAAGTGTTTTTCCGGTCATCGGCTCGTCGGTGTCGGTCCAATTGATGGCCGAGTTGTACGTTTTGACGCCGGTGGCCAACGCCGTGCCCGAGGCGGCCGAATCGGTGGCAGTGCTCTTCAGCCACTTGTAACCGTTTTCGGGATCCCAGGCTTTCGCCGGATCGTAGACGACCTTCTCGTCTTGGGTGTTCTTGCCGGTGGCCGACTTCGATAGAGTGAGCGGATAGGTCGTGCATCCGAGGTGCACCCAGCCTTCGCCGTCGTAGACCTCTTTGCCGAGGCGACCGCGATACATCGCTCCCGCCCGCCACGTATTGAAGCCCGCCCCGTCGGCAATCATCAGGATGACGTTCTTCGCTTGTGCTGCGTGTTCCGCCGAAGCGGTTGCCGGTTGCGTTTCGGGGGACGAGGCCGGCTTGGCCGCCTCCGACGTGCAACCGAACAGCGACCACGAGAGACAACAGACCAGGGCCGATCCCAATAGCTTGACGAACACACGATGCGACATGAGGGCACTCCTCAATTTCTACAAATGACGGGGGGATTTGGAAGACACTATCATACGCAGAAAGGTGGTAAGATAGCCACCTCTTAGCGCATTTTGAACAGAAGCTAGGCAGCAAGAGACATAAGGACGGCGATCAAGCTCTCGATCAGGTGGGGAGTCGTCGATCGACGGAAGAAAACGGTTTTACCCGCCGAGGGGAATCAACGCGATCCGCGTGCGAAGAACCAGATCCAGCCGCAACGGGTATAACGCCGATTCTGTGCAACCGACACCAGGTTGAGCGTGATTTCGAGTAGTTCCGCCTTGAGGTCCAAGGGGACTTCGGAAAGTTTGGCGATGCGGGCTTCCAATTCATCCCGTCGGGCTTGGAGGGTGCGAATCGTCTCTTGCTCTTGAGGGGTCAGGTCTCGATATTTCGTGATCAAAAAGTTCGTGTCGCCCACCAAAAGATCGATGGTTCCGTCGCCGTTGAGGTCGCCCAACGCGGGATAAGAGGACCAACCGGGCACGGGTTCCCACAGGTCGCTGCCTTCGCGAACCGGGAAGCTGAACAAGTATTCGTCGGTGCACGGTGCGATCAAGGTCAACGGCGGCCGCAAGGCGAGCTTGCCGTCTTCCGAGGCGTTCTCGCACCACAACACGCTACCGGTATGACAGCCCAACAAGAGGTCGGCCTTGCCGTCGCCGTTCCAGTCGCCCATGACGGGGGCGGCATCACCCGGCAAATGGAGTTCCAACGATTCGATCGTCAACGGTTTCGGAGCCTTCCACACGACGCGTCCGTCGATGGTTGTCGTCGTCGTGAAAAACACGCGGCCCGAAGCATCGCCCAACACGAGATCGGGATTGCGATCGCCGTCCAATTCACCGAGCCAAGCTCCGGTCAAATAAGGTAAACGCAACGTTCCTTCGGCCGTCGCCAACGGGCTAGGCGTGTCGAACACGTTCGTGCCGTTGTTCCGGCACAGGAACAGGTTGCCTTGGGAATCGGCGATCAGTAAATCGCGGTCGCGATCGCCGTCGACGTCGACCACTTGATAGACGGTCGTACCGAGGTTGCCCCAAGCTTGCCAAGGCGCCCCGGTTTGCGGCAAATCGGGCCCCATCCAACGGTGCGGACGCAGTTCGGGTTGTTGGTCGGTTCCCCCATTCAAAAAGACGTCGAGACGTCCCCGCCGACGGGCGGAAATCGCCAAGTCGATTTTGCCGTCGTTGTTCCAGTCGGTCAGAAGCGGGATCGCCCCCTCTTCCGTCGTCATGAGGACGGTTTCTCCCGCCTTCAGTTGGAGAGGGGCCGCCAGATCGGCGGCGTACTGTTCGATCGGGTGCCCCAAACGACGGAAACCGTCGACCGCCTTCGTGGCTCCACGTAGTAACTGAATGGCCGTGTTTTCCGGGACTCGCAACGCCGTGCCGTCGTCGAGCTGTGTCTCGTGGGGAAGATTGGACGGATACGAATCGAGAATCGCCTCGAACAGGACGCATGCCGCCAAGTAATCACCCGCTAGGCTGGGACCGTCGGTCGAAAGGCTGTGTTCCCCCAATGCTGCGGCTTCGCGCCTGGCGGCATTGATGGGAGCAACGACCAAACGGCCGTCGTCGACCAGGTCCGCTGCCAGCGCAAGTCGTTCGCTTTCATACGCTTCGGGATCGCCCGGGACGGGCGAGCATGCCCATACGATGCGATCGGCCAGCGTACTCAAATCGGCCAGATCGGCCGAGATGTCGCTTTCGTGGCGTTGGATCAGTATCCGGTGCGGCGTTTCGAAGACGACGGCTACATTCCAACGCGGCTGATCGGAACCCCGTTGGACGAGTGCCGCCACGGCGTCGGCCAACGACACGCCCGACGACGACTTGTGCGTGATTTCCAGCTCGATTCGATTCGCTTCGGCGAACGAGACGAGCCAGCGAACGGTCGTGCCCCCGGTCCACGGATCTTCGCCCAGGATCAGGATCGATATCTTCTGATTCTTCGCCGGTGTTTCCGACGCGGGTTGGCCGAAGGCGCAAGAAACCGCCAAAGACATCGTCATCACAACCGCCGCGGCGCAATACACGAGAAACGTCCGGGGCGACCGGTTTCGCACCGGACGTCGAACCCATTCGGCGTTTTCTCGTGGGGCACTCGGGGCGTTCAAGACGGATGCTCTCTGGTACAACTCGAGATGATCCCACCCGATTGGGGCTTCAGGGCTGAATCCCCATCATGTCTAGCCGTATCGGGGGGAGTCAACCATTTTGGCGAACAATCGGTAGCCGACGGCTTGTTCGTCGCCGCTAGGTCGAAGAAGCCGTCGCGGCAAACGGTCCGAGGGAAGGCCGACGCCGGGGATCACGCCGACGCTGCGGGCGGCCCGATGCGGTCTTTGCCGACGTAGCTTCGCAAGACCTCGGGAACGACAACGGAACCGTCGGCCTGCTGGTAGTTTTCGAGAATCGCAATCAACGCCCTGCTGATCGCGACCGCGGTGCCGTTGAGGGTATGGACGAATTCGGTTCCTTTTTGGCCCGGTCGGCGGAAGCGAATGTTCAGTCGCCGTGCTTGGTAGTCGGTGCAGTTCGAGGTGCTTGTGATCTCGCCGAACTCACCGCGGCCGGGCATCCACGCTTCGAGGTCGTACTTGCGGTACGCCGGTCCGCCCAAATCGCCCGAGGCGGTATCGATTACGCGGTACGGAATCTCCAGGCCGTCGAAGATGCGGCATTCGAGGCTCTTGAGGTATTCGAGCATCTCGTCGCTTTGCTCGGGAAGCGTGAACGCGAACATTTCGACCTTGGTGAACTGGTGCACGCGGTAAATCCCGCGCGTCGCCCGACCGTGGGCACCGGCTTCGGTGCGGAAGCAATGGCTGATGCCGACCAACTTGATGGGTAATTGATCGGCCTCGATGATCTGGCCTGCCAAACGACCGCCGAGCGTGACTTCGGCCGTCGCGATCAGACTCAGATCGCTGTTCTCGATACTGTAGATTTGCGTTTCGGGACCGCGCGGGAGAAATCCGATCCCTTCGAGCACCTCGTTGCGGGCCAGGTCCGGCGTGATGACCGGCGTGAAACCTTCTTGGACCAGCAAGTCGACGGCATATCGTTGCAGGGCCAGTTCGAGCAGGACGGCTTCGTTCAGCAGATAGTAGAATCCATGCCCCGCGACGCGTGCGCCCGCCTCGAAATCGATCAAGTTCAGTTTTTCGGCCAAGGCGACGTGGTCCAACGGTTCGAAGTCGAACTCGCGAATCGGTGTCTTGCCTCGGCCGACCTCCCGGCTATCGTCTTCTCCCCCGATCGGTGCGTCGGGGTGGGTCATATTGGGGATTTTTCGTTGGATCGCGTCGAGTTCGGCTTCGACCTCTTTCAGTTCGGCTTCGATGGCGTTCGCCTGTTCCCGCAGACGGCGCCCCTCGGCTTTGCGGGCTTCTCGCTCTTCGGGATCCTTGGTCTTGCCGATCGATCGAGAGACCTCGTTAGCGCGTCGATTGGCCTCGTCCAGATCGCTTCGGAGGTGTCGGTACCGCGACTCGAGTTCGACAAAGCGGTCGACGTCGACGGTCACGCCGCGGTTGCGGCAGTTTTCTTTGACGGCATCCACGTTCTGTACGATGAATTTTCGGTCCAGCATGGGGATGTTTCCTCGCTTCGATGTCGTCGTCGATAGGCGGGATGTGCGACGAACGTCCGACGGCCCAATCGGTTGCTGTATGCACGAAAGAGGCGTTTTCTCGCCGACTTTCCTTCCCGTTGTACCGCGCCGTCTCGGGATTGGGAACCGTAGCCGCCGTTTGCGCACGCGAGGCAGGAAGCGTTTCGAGAGGACTCGGTCGCCCGTGCGCTGGATCGATTGCGGGCGATGCAGCTCGTGGAGCGGTGGCGTTCACATTTTGTTCGGGAGACAAGCGAAAGAATCCGCCGCCGATTGTTGGCAATCGCGCGCTGTTCGGTTTACGGTGATCGACGCGGGCTGCTCGCGGCTGCGATGTCGAGCCGGCTTTCAACGCAAGTGTAAACCGTGTAAGGAGGTGGAAGCGTGCGCACGTACAAGTTCGGAATGACGACGATCGTCGCGGCGTTCGTGGTCGGTATGTTTGCCGCCAGGGTGCCGGCAGCCGAAAATGTCAAGGCCCGAATCGTCGACGAGTTGCACATCGCGGGCGGCGTCATCGTGGTCGTTTCCGAGGAAGTTTCGCCCGCGGACTTCGCGTTCTTCCGCGAGCGTCCATTCGTCGTGCAGCTCTTGGCGCCGACTCCCGACACGGCGGCGAAATGGCGCGCATCGCTGCTCTCCAGCGACGTGTCGGCCCCGATCACCGTCACGGACTATGACGGCCGCCGCCTGCCCTATGTGGATCGTTTTATTAATCTTCTATTTGTTGATTGTGTCGGCAATCTATCGGCCGAGGAGTGCCATCGCGTGGTTGCCCCGCTTGGCGGGATCGCCGTCCCCGAAGACGCCGAGGCGTTGCGCCGGGGCTTGGAATCGGCGGGAAGCCGGTTTGTGGGGATGCTCGACGGATACGCGCTGTACCGCAAACCGTGGCCGGAGTCGCTCGACGAGTGGACGCATGCCGAGCACGGACCGGACAACAACGCCGTGGCCGCCGACCACGAGGTCGGGCCGCCCAAGCGGCTGCAGTGGACGTGTCGGCCGTACTGGTCGAAACACCATGAACGATATCCCCCGACGATACCTTCGCTCGTTTCGTCCGCCGGACGCCTCTTCTATTTCGAAGACCAGACCCCGCCGGCGGTATTCAACGTGCGGGCCGATTGGTATCTGCTTGCCCGTGATGCCTTCAACGGCGTGCTCTTGTGGAAAAGGCCTGCTCCCGCCTGGGAACCGCGGTTCTGGCCGGGCGACCTGGGCGGCGGGCTGTCGGGCGGGCCGATCGATTATCGCCGTCGCATGGTCGCCGTCGGGAGCAAGCTCTACGTCACTCTCGATTACCACGGGCCGGTCGAACAATTGGATGCCGCTACGGGCCGCACCCTGCGCATGTATCCCGGCACGGCAAGCGACGCCACCGAGATCGTCTACGCGTCGGGAAGTTTGTTCATCGCCTGCAAGAACGACGATGGCGAGACGTTTCGCGTCATGCGGTTGAACCCCGACACGGGTGAACGATTGTGGGAAGCCGACGGCGGCAACGGGATAGCCGTCTCGGAAAGCGAAGGCAAAGTGTTCTTCCTTGCCGGAAACAACCTGGGGGCTCTCGATGCGGTCACGGGTAGAAGGCTGTGGTTGGTTTCGCCGTTGGAAGAAGCCGACGACGTGCCGACGAAGAACACGCGGGGACGCCCGGTTCTCGCAAAGTTGTACGGCCCCTTGCGGACCGGCGAGGGCATTGTCCTCACCTGCGCCGACGGTCGCGGACACGTGCTGGCAGTTTCTGCGAAAGACGGGCACTTCTTGTGGAGTTTCCGCAATCAGGGATTCCGTACTTTCTTCCGGCCCGTTACGGCGTGGTTCATCGACGGCCTGGTGTGGTGCACGCAAGAAGGCATCCCGGACGGCGATGTCGCGGACGATTACTTCGCCGTCGGCCTCGATCCGCAAACCGGCGAAATCAAACGCCGCGTGCCGTGCGGGGCCGTGTGGAACTGTGGACACCACCAGCGATGCTATCCGACCAAGGCCACCGACCGATTCTTGATCTTCAGCCGACGCGGCGCCGAGTTCTTGAACCTCGGCAACGCCGAGGTCGAGCTGAACAACTGGATACGGGGAACGTGCGGCTACGGGGTGATGCCCGCCAACGGGTTGCTGTACGCGCCGCCGCATTCGTGCCGCTGTTATTCCGAGGTGGCTTTACGAGGCTTGAACGTGCTTGCCCCGGAAACGCGAGGACCCGAGCTGCCGAACCGTTCCGCCGAGAGGCTGACTCGCGGACCGGCGTTCGGCCGGCCTCTCGAGGCCGTCGCTGCGCAAGCGTCCGACTGGCCGACGTTTCGTCATGATGCCGCCCGGAGCGGGGCGACTGCCGCTCGAATCGGCGACGTGTCGGAACTCGCGTGGGAACGACGATTCGGCGAGGCGCTGACACCCGCCGTTGCCGTGGGGAACGCGTTGTACGTCGTCGAGGCACGTCGCGGAATCTTGAATGCGCTCGACGCCGATTCGGGCCGACCGTTGTGGCGGTTTGCGACCTCGGGACCGATCGATTCGCCGCCCACCTACTCGCATGGACGGCTCTTGGTGGGGGGGCGCGACGGCTACGTGTACGGCTTGAGAGCCGATGACGGTGCGCTTATTTGGCGATTCCGGGCGGCACCTCACGACGTGCGAAACGGGGGTGACGGCCTCATAGAATCGGTGTGGCCGGTTCACGGGTCCATATTGGTCGTAGGCGACACCGCCTATTTTGTCGCCGGCCGCAATTCCTTCGTCGACGGCGGATTGGATCTATACGGCGTGGACGTGGCGACCGGTGCGATGCGCTATCATCAACATTATGAAGGCCCCGATACCGGGGCGGGCTTCACGCGGGAGAACCCGGGGCGCGGTTTCGTCATGCCCGGGGCGCTTTCCGACGTGCTTGTTTCCGACGGCGAGGCCGTCTACATGCGGCACCTGAAATTCGACCCCGAGTTGAAACACGCGATCGACATGGAGCCGAACTTCTATCCCGCCCCCGTGCGACAAGGAGAGGAGTTCGGCGGCGATCACAAGTACTGGTGCGACCTGCTGGAAGTGGGCCCGCGGGCGTTCGTCGGACACCCGGAGTGGGATTACCGTTCGTACTTCAACAACTTTCCCGGAAAGCGGTTGTATTCAACGACCGGGCTTCTGGATCCCTCGTGGCATATCCGTTCGTACTGGGCGTACGGACAAATCGTCGGCCAAACCCTGGTTTTCGAGGGTGACGAAGGCTACGCGGCGTTGGCGTATCCGAATGCGGCCCGTTGGGCGGCATTTCAAGCCGGACAAGGGTATATTGTGTACAAAGGGAAGACGTGCGTCCCCAAGCCGGGAGAGAGGTTATACGCGCTCAAACGCGAGGAACGCATTTGGCAGACGACGGTTCCCGTCCGTCCCGTTGCCATGTGTTCGACGCCGGACGGCCTGATCGTGGCGGGACCGCCCGACTCGCCCGACCCGCAAGAGGCGACCGCGGCGTTGGAGGGCCGGCGGGGCGGCATCTTGCTCGTCCTCGACCGGGACGACGGCTCGATCCGCCGTCGAGTTCCGTTGGCGGCGCCGCCGGTGAACGACGGGGTATTCGCGTTTCGAGGGCGGATCGTGATCGTGACCGTCCAAGGATCGGTGGTCGTTCTTGGAGAAGACTAAACCGGCCTCGCCGTCGGGATGCGGCACGAGGTCGCAATCCAGCGACATGTTCTCAGAGAGGTGACGACGATGCGCGCGTTTGGGATAGCAGTGTTGTCGGTGATTAGCGTCGGGTTGGTAGCCGTCGCCGATTTCGCCGCGGCGAGCGAGCCTGTGCACTTGTTCATTTTGTCGGGACAGTCGAACATGCAAGGGCTCAACCCCGATCTTTCGTTTACCCCCACCGTGGAAAAGGCGTTCGGGGCCGACAAAGTCGTCGTTGTGAAAGACGCCCTGGGAGGGCAACCCATCCGGCGTTGGTACAAGCAGTGGAAACCGGCGGGCGAGTCGAAGCCGTGGCCGAACCTGGGCGACTTGTACGACCGGCTCATGGAAAAGGTGAAGGCGGCGATCGAGGGGAAAGAGATTGCTTCGGTTACGTTCATTTGGATGCAGGGGGAACGAGATGCCCGCGAAGGCCACGGTGAGGTCTACGCCGAAAGCCTCAAAGGGCTCATCCGGCAGCTTCAGCACGATTTGGGACGCGACGACATCAACGTCGTGATCGGCCGAATCAACGACTTCGACATGAAGAACCAGCGGTATCCGCATTGGACGAAAGTGCGCGAAGCGCAAGTGGCCGTCGCCGAGTCGCTGCGGCATGTGGCGTGGGTGGATACCGACGATCTAAACAACAAGGAACGCAACGGGCAGCCGTTCGACGATTTGCACATGACGCCCGAGGGTTACAAGATTCTCGGCAAACGCTTCGCCGAGGCTGCGATCCGTCTGATTCGGGAACGCCGGTGACGCTTCGGTCGCGAGCGGAGTCTCATGTTTCGGTCGAGTCGGCGTTCAAGTCGGTTTCGCCCAAGATGACGAACTTGCTTTCGGCCAGCGTTTCGAGAGCGAGATCGAGCTGATCGACCATCAACGCGACGACCGGTCGCCCGTGCGAGCGAACCATCAGCGGATACGCCTGCACGATGTTGATTTCGGCCCGTAGCAAGGC
>CAYVVR010000064.1:0-9857 GCA_964454655.1 uncultured Planctomycetaceae bacterium
ACCGCGTTGGTCGCCGGCGGGTCGTTGGGCGCGTTTTACTTCGGTTACGAAAGCACCTTGCCGCGCCGCGTGCGGGTGGCCGTGCTGGGCACCGGCGACGAAGGCAACGTGCTCATCGGCGCGTTGAACCCCGAATTTCACGAAGTCGTCGCCATCGCCGACATTCGGCCGTACAACGTCTACCGTGCGTTCCACGGCGACCATTACAGCGAAGCGGCGTTGGCCGCTCGTCCCGGCTTGATGGCCAAGTACGGCTGGAAGACCGAGGACGAAGCCCGCAAGCACGTCAAGGTTTACGGTGACTATCGCGAGCTCCTCAACACCGAAAAGGACCTCGACGGTGTGATCATCGGCTTGCCGCTGCACTTGCACGCACCGGCGGCCGTGATGGCCTTGCAGAAAGGCTTTCATGTCATTACCGAGAAGCTGATGGGCCATTCCGTCCACGAATGCAAAGAGATGGCCCGTGCGGCGATCCAAGCCAAGAAACACTTGGCCGTAGGCTTGCAACGTCACTACAACATCCTGTACGAAAACGCCTACAACATGATCCTCCAGGGGTTGTTGGGCGACATCCACTACATCCGCGGCCAATGGCATCGCGGCAACCTTCCCGGTCGCGACAGCTGGAAAATGCCGCTTCCGCCGGGCGTCAAACCCGATGAAGACAAGGACGGCAATCGCCTGGTCAAAGAGCTCGACAGTTGGAAAAAACGACTGAAAGAGGCCGAAGACCGAGGCGACACGAAGGAAGTCGAAAAGTACCGGAAGTTGGTCGCCCAAAAGCAAGCCCAAATCGAAGACCAGGTGATCGCCGAAACGGTCAAAGAATTGGGCTACCAAGACAAGACCCTGGAAGCCCCCGGCCACGATCCGTACTTCCGTCCCGCGATCGAAGAACTCATTCGCTGGCGGCTTTGGGAACGCACCGGCGGCGGCCTCATGGCCGAGCTGGGCAGCCACCAACTCGACGCGGCCAGCATTTTCGTCGCGGCTGCCAACGGCGGCGAAAAGAAGCTTCCGCTGAACGTCGTGGCCGCCGGCAACCGGCCCATCTTCCCGCTCGACCGCGAAATCGAAGACCACGTCTACTGCATCGTGGAATACCCCGCCCCCGGCTACAATCCGGATCATCCGGTCGACAAGATGAAGAAGATCGCCTTCCAGTATTCGTCGATCAACGGAAACGGTTTCGGCGGGTACGGCGAAGTGATCATGGGTACCAGCGGCACCCTGATCATCGAACGTGAAAAGGAAGCCATGCTCTTTGCCGGCTCCGATACCTCGGCTAAGGTCGATGTGAAGAAAAGCGATGCCGGTGCCGCGTTGGACACGCAAGCCAGCGGTCCCGCACAAAAGAAGAAGGAAGGGCTCGGCGCCATGGTCTCGGCCAGTCGCGGCTACAAAGAAGAGCTGGAACACTGGGCGTGGTGCATCGTCAACAACCCCGACGCGTCCGATCCCGAGATCCATCCGCGATGCTATCCGCCGGTGGCGCTCGACGACGCCGTGTTGGCGTTGACCACGAACATGGCCGCCCGCGAAGGCCGCCGCATCGAGTTCAAACCCGAATGGTTCGAAATCGACAGCGACGAAACGCCCGAAGGCGTCAAGCCCGACTTGAGTCGTTATTCGTCCTGACGAATCACGAGCCGACAACGCGGCAATAGGTTATCGAGGCGTTCGAACGGTTCTTCGTTCGGACGCCTCGTTGCGATTGCGTCGGCCATCGAGCGTCAGCGGGTCGGCCCGACGGTTGCAACCGGCGACGGCTTTCGCTATTCTGCGCATCGATTCGCGTGAAACGATCCGAACCTGTGCATAGGCTAGGTTCGGGCGTCGTTCAGCATTGTGCGTCCCCCCCTGATTCACCGACGAGGAGTTCGCCATGGAAAAGTGGCCGATCGGCGTGTTTGCAAGTATCGACGCGGGCTTGGGTGTCCACCTCGACGTGGCGCACGAATTGGGCGTTCCCACGATCCAACTGCATACCCCTCAAAAGGCGACACGAACCGAAGAGAATGCCCAAAAGTTTCTGAAACAACTCGACGATCTGGGAATTCAAATTACGGTCGTGTTCGCCGGGTTCGAAGGGGAAAGTTACGCCGATATCCCCACCGTGTCCAAAACGGTCGGCCTCGTTCCCCCCGAAACCCGGGCCGCACGCACGCAGGAACTCAAAGAAATCGCCGACTTCGCCAAACTCTTGGGTGTCGAGGCCGTCGGGTTGCACCTGGGCTTCATTCCTCACGATACGGGCGACCCGCTGTATCGCGAAGTTCTCGATGTCACTCGTGAAGTTTGCGATCACTTGGCGGCCAACGGTCAACGTCTCCATTTAGAGACCGGACAAGAAACCGCCGACGGGCTCTTGCAATTTCTGAAGGACGTCGAGCGAGACAATATTTTCGTCAATTTCGACCCGGCCAACATGATTCTGTACGGAACCGGCGAACCGCTCGAAGCCCTTCGAAAAATCGGCGCCTACGTCCGCAGTGTCCATTGCAAAGACGCGAAGTGGGCCGCGAATCCCGGGAAAGAATGGGGGACCGAGGTTCCTTTCGGTACCGGTGACGTCGATGCGGAAGCATTCCTGAAAACGTTGCTTGAACTTGGATACGACGGTGCATTGACCATCGAGCGTGAAATTCCGCAAGAGCCCGAACGGCAAAAGGCCGAAATCGGCCAGGCCGTCGAGCTGATCCGCACGTTGAAGGCCAAGCTGGGAATCGCATGACGGCTTCGGGCGGCTCGACTCGTTGCAACATACACGGAGGGTACGTTTGATCACGAAGATTACCGGCAAACTCGTTCGATTGACCGAAACAGCGGCCACGATCGCCGTCGGTGGGTTCGAATACGAAGTCCTCGTTCCCGAATTCACCCGACGCGGACTGCAAGGCGAGCTGGGCAACGAGGTAGCCCTGCACACCCTCGAATTCCTCGACGGCAACCCGAACCAAGGGCGGCTCGTGCCGCGCTTGATCGGGTTCCATTCGGAAGTCGAACGCGAGTTCTTCGAGATGATTTGTTCGGTCGACGGGCTAGGGACGAAAAAAGCCCTAAGGGCGATGGTCCGTCCCGTCCAAGATATCGCGACCGCCATCGAAGAACAGGATACGAAGTATCTTTCCGGGTTGCCGGGTGTGGGCCCCGCCATGGCCGACCGTATCGTGGCCAAGTTGCGACGTAAGATGTCGAAGTTCGCCCTTTTGGTCGGACGCAAAGAATCGGCAGGCACCGATGCCGCATCGCCGGACGTCGTCTCGGAAACGTACGAAATCTTGCTCACGCTGGGCCACAGCGAGGCGGACGCCCGACGATTGCTCGATGCAGCCCTCTCGGGCGGAAAAAAATACAAAAGCAGCGAGGCGCTACTTCACGCCGTTTATCAGCAAAGTCACTCGTAACGGACCGAACGCGGTCGAGGACCGATGGGCATGTCGCAGGTGATTCAAAACAACCCGACAGCCGACGACGACGAAATGCCCGTTGTGGCGACGATCGTTTGCCCCACCTGTTCCGGCATCGTCGAGGCAGACGACAAGTTCTGTCCGTACTGCGGCGCACCGCAGGCCGCGCCGCAAAAGCCCGAACAACCGTCTGCGCCGCCGGATCGCCACTTTCGCTGCAAGAATTGCGGTGCCGAAGTTGCCGTCGATCGCTCGCAACGGAGCTACGTCTGTCCCTTTTGCGATTCGACGTACGTCGTCGAGTTCTCGCCCGAGCTCACCGGACGCCAACAGCCCGAGTTCGTCATCGGCTTCGCGGTCACACCTGAAAAAGCTCGGGAAATATTCGAGCGCTGGCTGAACGAAAACCGCTGGTTCCGTCCTGCCGACCTCAAGGCGGCCGCGTTGTCGGAAAAACTGCGCGGAATCTACATCCCATTCTGGTCGTTCAGCATGCTTGCCCGATCGACCTGGCAAGCAATGATCGGCGAATATTGGTATCGAACCGAGACGTACACGACAACCGAAAACGGAAAGACCGTCACCAAAACGCGAAGAGTTCGTGAAACCGAATGGTGGCCGTTGGCCGGCCGCCATCACCAGTTTCACAACGGATACCTCATCTCGGGCAGCCGCGGCCTGCCGCAAGAGTTGGCCGATCGCATCACGCCGTTTCACTTGGCCGGCATGCGCCGCTACGAACCATATTTCTTGGCCGGGTGGGCCTGCGAAGAATACACGATCAACCGCGAGCAGGCCGAAGCGATCTCACGCCGGGTGTTCGAGGAGTGGGAACGAAACGAAGTCGCCGCCTTCATGCCCGGCGACACGCATCAACTACGCAGCGTCGATGTGCGTTTCGAAAACGCTTCGTCCGATTTGATTCTGCTGCCCGTCTACTTGCTGACGTACACCTACCGGGACAAGAAATACCACTTTCTCATCAACGGCCAGACAGGCAAACATTACGGGACGAAGCCCCTCTCGTGGGCGAAAATCGGCTTGGCGGCCGCTGCCGGAATCGCGGCCCTGCTCGTCGTCGCCGGTGTGTTGTGGCTACTCGTGTGACCCGAGCGACACCGAAACATCGCCACGGTTCGATCACCTCGAATGCGTCGCTTCCGGCGAATCCCGCGGCCCTGCCGCAATTTCCGCGAGTCCCCCTCCGTCGTATAATGGACTCGTGCGGCCACATTTACCCCATGCAACCGGCAATCTCCCTGCCAGCCCTATGCCGATCATCAAGTTGGACAAGTTGCGCAAGGTGTACAAGGTCTACCAGAAGCGGGAAGGCCTGTGGGCGTCCTTGCGCGGTCTGTTTCGTCGCGAATATCGGCTCGTAGAGGCCGTCAAGGGGATCGACCTGGAGGTCGAACGGGGAGAACTGGTGGCCTTTTTGGGGCCGAACGGGGCGGGCAAGACGACCACCTTGAAGCTGTTGTCGGGTGTGATCACCCCGACGTCGGGCACAGCCACCGTCCTCGGGCACATCCCCTGGCGTCGTGAGAATGCCTACCGACGCCGATTCGCACTGGTTATGGGCCAAAAAAACCAACTATGGTGGGATTTGCCCGCCGCGGAATCTTTTCGGCTGCACCAGCAGATCTACCGGATTCCGCCCGATCGATTCGAGCAGACCCGCGACGAACTGACCGAGATGCTGGACGTGCGGCGACTGATGCACCAGCCCGTCCGAGAACTGTCGTTGGGCGAGCGAATGAAAATGGAATTGATTGCCGCTTTGCTGCACGAGCCCGAAGTGCTGTTTCTCGACGAACCGACGATCGGGTTGGACGTCGTCGCCCAGTACACGATCCAGCGATTTTTGCGTGAATACCAACAGAATCGCAAGATCACCGTCTTGTTGACCAGCCACTACATGAAAGATATTGCGGCCCTCTGCCGACGTGTCGTCGTCATCGCCCAAGGCGAAATCATCTACGACGGATCGCTGGAAGGCATCGTCGACCGTTTCGGTGGCTACAAGGTCGTCACCGTACAATTCGCCGGCGGCGTCGTCCCCGACCATGTCGATCGCTTCGGAACGATTCTGGAAAAGGAACCGCCTCGTGTTCGCCTGAAAGTTCCGCGGCGAGGCGTCACCGACGTCGTCTCCGGTCTCCTGTCGACGCACGCGATCGACGATGTGAGCGTCGAAGACCCGCCGCTTGAAGAAGTCATCGCCGAAGTGTTCTCGACCGCCGAAAACAACGGAACTCCAAACGGATCGGTTCCGGCCGCCGCATCCGCAACTCCCTGAATCGGTTGCGGCACGATGCAATAGCCTCGTCGTCCGTTACCCACAAACCGCTGAGTGACCTCGATTCTGCGAACTCGACGCTCTCCACCATGTCACGCTCTCTCAACGGAACTTCGCCTTCATCCATCAACTCGCTGACGGTTTGGTGGACGATTTTCCGCATCAGCGTGCAAGAACGCCTCGTTTATCGAGGCGACTTCGCGTTGGGCACCTTAATGCGTTTTCTGCCCATCGTGACGCAAATATTTCTTTGGGGGGCGATCTTTTCGGCGGCCGCGACATTGCCCGGCAAACCGAACCGCATCGTCGGCTACACCTATCACGACTTCGTGGCGTATTATTTGCTTACCATGGTCGCCCGCGCTTTCTCGAGCATGCCGGGCCTTGCCTCGGGCATCGCGCGCGAAATCCGCGAAGGCACGATCAAGCGATTTCTCATCCAGCCGATCGACATGATCGGATTCTTGTTGGCGTACCGGGCCGCTCACAAGGCGGTGTATTATTCGGTTGCGATCGCCCCGTTCGCGTTGGTGTTCTTCCTTTGTCGCGGCTTTTTCCCCGGTTGGCCCGCTCCGCCGGTATTGGCCGCCTTCGTGCTGTCGTTGATTCTCGGTTTTCTGTTGGGCTTTTTCCTGGAAAGCACGATCGGCATGCTGGGGTTTTGGTTCTTGGAGGTCAATTCGCTTCTGTTCGTCTACATGTTGTTCAACTTCTTCTTTTCGGGCCACATGTTTCCCATCGACATGCTGCCCCACCCGTTCGATGTGTTCGTCCGAGCCATTCCCCTGCAATATCTCGCGTACTTTCCGGCGGCTGTGTTTCTAGGCAAGGTGACCGGCCCTGAGCTGGTGCGAGGCTTGTGTATCCAGGCGGGCTGGGTTCTGTTTTTTGCGGTCGCCGGGAGAGTCGCTTTCCATTACGGCACTCGTCGGTACAGCGCTTTCGGAGGGTGACCCCATGCGCGAGCGACCGAATTACTTCGCCGTGTTTTTGACCTTCGCCCGCAACAGCCTGATCCGGGAAATGACCTTTCGCGCCCATTTCATCATCCAGGTGCTGTCGTCGTTGTCGTGGATGCTGATGAACTTGGGCTTTTACGTTTTGATCTTTCGCTACACACCGTCGATCGGGGCCGATACCGGCTGGGGGAAATACGAATTCTTCGTCTTCATGGCGACCGGCCTGTTGATCAACAGCCTGATTCAAACCTTTTTCATGCCGAACGCCGATGAATTCAGCGATTTGATCCGCCTGGGCAACCTCGACTTCGCCCTTCTCAAGCCGATCGATACCCAATTCTTGGTCTCGCTTCGACGGGTTCATTGGGCGGGAATGGGCAACTTCGGCTTCGGTCTGCTCTTGCTGGCCTATTCCCTGATGCGTATCGACTACACACCGACGTTGCTCCAATGCCTGCTGTACCCGCTCTACATCGCGTGCGGCGTCGCGATCATGTATTCGCTCATGATTTCGTTGGCGGCCACCAGCATCTGGTTGGGACGAAACCAAACGCTGTACGATTTCTGGTTCTACATCGTCAACTTCGGCCGCTACCCGATGGAAATCTTCGACGGAACCTACGGCGCGCCCTTGCGTTGGTTTTTCACCTTCATCGTTCCGATCTTGGTCGTCGTCAACGTTCCCGCTCGCTTGTTAGCCTTACCTGTTCATCCGGAACACTTCGAAGACTGGTTCCTGCCCCTTTTCGCGGTAGTCGCCGCTATCGTATCCTTAATCGTGTCGCGAATGATTTTTCAGGCGGCCCTGACCTCGTACCGAAGCGCGAGCAGTTGACGCTCGCGGTCGTCACCCGATCGGTACGTTCCCTAACACGAAAAACCTCCCGTCCCCTGGAGTCACCATGAAACTCGCGTACAGTTCCAACGCCTACCTGAACTACTCGTTGGCCGAGACGATTCGACGGATTGCGTCCCTCGGATACGAAGGTCTCGAGCTTCTTGCCGACGCACCGCACGCGTGGCCGCCGTCGACGTTGCCGGAAGACATCGACACAATCGTCGCCATGCTCGACGAATACGGCTTGGCGATTTCGAACGTCAATGCATTCATGATGAACGCAGTCGCTGACCCGCGTCAGCCGTATTGGCATCCGTCGTGGATCGAACCGGATCCGCATTATCGCGCCATTCGCCGCGAACACACGAAGCGGGCCTTGAAGTTGGCCCACGATTTGGGAGCACCGGGCATCCAAACCGAACCCGGAGGCCCGCTTCCCGCCGGGATGTCTCGCCGGCACGCCTACAACGTCTTCTACGACGAAATCATGCCTTGCGTCGAAATCGCCGAGAACCTGGAAGTCAACTTGCTGATCGAGCCGGAACCGGGATTGCTGATCGAGCGATTCGAACAGTACCTCGAATTCGCCGAGCGAATCGACTCGCCTTTCGTCGGCTTGAACTTCGACATCGGACACGCATACTGCGTCGAACAGGAGCCCCAAGAGTGGGTTTCAAAAATGGCGTCCCACACGCGACACTATCACATCGAGGATATCGCCGCATCGCGTGTTCACGCCCATTTGATTCCCGGCGAAGGGGCGATCGATCTTCAGGCGGTACTCAGGGAAATCGACAAGACAGGTTACGACGGTTGGGTCACCGTCGAACTCTATCCTTACATCGATGATCCGGACGCAGCCGGACGCGCCGCCCGCGAGTATCTCTCGTCGGCACTCGAAACAACTCGGTAGGACACGCATGAACGTCCGCACCTGGAAAGGAATTTTGCAACTCGTTCGCCTGCCAAACCTGTTCACGGCAGCGGCCGACTCTGTCGCCGGTTTATTGACCGGCACGGCGCTAACCACCGTCAACGGCACGTGGACGCAGCAGGATGTCGTCGCACACTTACCCGGCGTGTGTTCCGTCGGATTGACATCCGCCTGCGTGTATGCCTTCGGCGTCGTCCTCAACGACATTGCCGACCAAGACGACGACGCGGCCCGACGGCCAGAACGCCCCATCCCCTCGGGCACCGTTTCGCCGGCCGCCGCGCGTCGGCTTGCTAGTGTCTTGCTCGTCGTCGCCGTATTGTCGGCCGCCGTCGCCTTGTGGTTCATACGGCCCACCTCGACGGCTGATGCGGTGTGGGCGTCTGCCGCGATCGTCGCGCTGGTTGTCTGTGTCATCGCGTACAACACAAAACTCAAACATACACCGGCTGGTCCGATCGCAATGGGCTTGTGTCGCGGATTGAATTTCACGTGGGCATACCTTGCCGCATCGGGACCGGCCGCCGACGGCAACGGAATCGCTCTCGGACTCACCGTCTACGTCGCCGGATTGACGCTTTTCGCCCGCACCGAAACGGAAGACTCGTCGCGGTCGGCGACCGCAACAGCCGGATGCATCATGCTCGCGGGCATCGCCGTTCTCGGCTATTTCGGAGCACGGTGGCCGGTTGCCTCGGGCGAACTGGTGCGGTGGACGTCGCTTTTCATCTTGCTCGCCGGTTGGTTGGCTTTTCGTTGTGTGTGGGTGCTTCAGAAGCCTTCCCCGAAGCGGGTGCAGCTTGTCGTCACACAAGCCATATTCGGGCTTATCGTGCTCGATGCCGCGGTCGTATTCGCCGCCGCGGGCCTGATCGCCGCCACGTGCGTCCTCGTACTCTTGCCGCCGACCATCCTTGCCGGTCGCTTCCTATATACCACCTGATCGATAACGCGGTCCTGTGATCCGCGGAACGCCCATGATCCTCGGCTACAACACGAACGGTTTCGCGCATCACGATCCGATGGAGGCCGTCGCCATCCTCGGCGAACTGGGATATCGCGCCGTGGGGCTGACGATCGACCACAATTTGCTTTCGCCGCGCGGGGATTGGACGTCGCAGGCGGTTCGACTTCGCAAGATGCTGCAAGCGCATGATATGCGGTGCGTCGTCGAAACCGGTGCGCGATACTTGCTCGATTCGCGTGTCAAACACGAGCCCACCTTGGTTACTCCCGATCCGCAAGGCCGAGCCCGACGAATCGCCTTTTACGAGCACGCCTTTCGCTGTGCCGCCGAACTCGAAGCCGACTGTGTTTCCATCTGGTCGGGAATCGACCATCACGCCGATCCCGCGGCGGCTTGGGAGCGGTTGATCGACGGTCTACAAGCCGTCCTGAAACTGGCCGAGCGATA
>CAYVVR010000064.1:9867-11757 GCA_964454655.1 uncultured Planctomycetaceae bacterium
AGCGATACGAAGTGCCGCTCGGCTCCGAACCGGAGCCTGGCATGCTCGTCGCCACCGTCGCCGACTATCGGCGTCTGAAAACCGAATGCAATAGTCCCTTTTTTCGGTTGACGCTGGACGTGGGCCATGTCGTTTGCAACGGCGAAGGCGACCCTTCGGATATCATCCGGGAACACGCAGCCGAGATCGTGAACATCCACCTCGAAGACATGAAACCGGGCGTTCACGAGCACTTGCCGTTCGGCGAAGGTGCTCTTGATTTTCCGCCCGTCTTGCGGACGATCCGCGACAGCGGTTACGATCGCGGGGTGTACGTCGAGTTGTCCCGCGACAGCCATCGGGCCCCCGAGGCCGCACGGCAGGCGATATCGTTCCTGAAAACCTGCCTCGCCTCGCTCGACGAATAACATCGCTCGATTACGACCGGTCGACGAATGCAACGAGCTAACCCCTCGAACGAAAGGTGATCCACATGGTGGAATACCTCGTGTTTCTGTCCATCCCCGGACTGCGTGAAAAGGACGTCGCCGTGATGCGCAACCTCCGCCGCATGACCGCCGGAGGTGAAATCGTCAATTTGGAGCCGTCCTTCCCGTGTGTTACCTGCCCGGTGCAGGCCAATATGACAACGGGCCTGTTGCCTCGAGAACACGGCGTCATCGGCAACGGGTTCTACTGGCGAGACAAACGCCGCGTCGAGATGTGGACCTCTCCGAACGACTGCATCTTGAAGCCGCAGTTGTGGGACCTTCTGTCGCATCACGAGGCCGGAATCACCACCGCGGTGTGGTTCCCCTTGCACAGCGTCGGATGCGAAGCCGATTACGTGTGCACGCCCAAGCCGATTCACAATCCCGACGGCACCGAAACGATGTGGTGCTATACGCGACCGACCGAACTGTACGAAGAGTTGCGGGAAGAGCTCGGCGACTTTCCCTTGCACCACTTTTGGGGACCTTTGGCCGGGATTCAGGGCACCAACTGGATTGTCGAATCGGCCATACGCGCCGCAAGGCTTTATCGGCCGCGGTTGTTCTACATCTATCTGCCCCACTTGGACTACGCCGCGCAGCGATCAGGGCCCGACAGTCCCGAAGCCGAAGCCGCCGTTTCGGAACTCGACCAGGCATTGGGCCGACTCGCCGAAGGAATGCGCGAATCGTACGACACCGATCCGGCGTGGTTGATCGCCGGGGAATACGCCATCACGCCCGTTCAGTCGGTCGTCTATCCGAATCGCATACTCCGTGAGGCGGGGCTGCTTGCCGTCGAACAGCGAGACGACGGTGAGCATCTGGACCTGGAAAAGAGCCGCGCTTTCGCGGTCGTCGACCACCAGTTCAGCCATATCTACATCCAAGACGACGATCCGCAAACGATGCAGCAGGTCGTCGAGCTGTTCGAAGGCCGCGAAGGAATCGCCGAAGTTCTGGCCGGTGCGAAATTGATCCGTTACGAACTGCTCCATCCGCGAAGCGGCGACGTCGTTCTCGTGTCGACGCCCGACAGTTGGCAGGCGTACTATTGGTGGCACGACGACGCGCAAGCCCCCGGCTTCGCACGCACGGTCGATATTCACCGCAAACCGGGATACGACCCCGTCGAATTGTGTCTGGACCCGGCCACGCGTAGCATTCCGCTGGATGCTTCACTGATCGGCGGATCGCACGGCGCGCCGGTTCACGATCCCTCTCAGCTTACGGTAGCCGTCTCGTCGACACCGGGTGTTTTCCCGGAAACGACGGTGCGCGACACGCAAATCTTCGATGTGGTGCTGAAGCAATTCGATATGACGATGGTCCGCTGAACCCTCACCGCAATTTCAGCGGCCCGAGCCACCTCTTGCACGACGTCGGGGCAGGAAGCATCATGGTTAGAGCTTTCTGCCCC
>CAYVVR010000065.1:0-11712 GCA_964454655.1 uncultured Planctomycetaceae bacterium
AGAACACGGACCTGTTTGCCGAACGTCTTCGGGCGGCGGGAGGCACGATGGAAATCATGCGGGTTGCGCAGGGAACGGAATCTTCAGGCGGGCACCATTTTCCCCATCCGGATCCCGATCGAGTCGTGCGGTTCATCCTGTCACACACCAAGAACTAGTATATCTTTACGGGAAGAGGCCCCTCTCACGGGTTTGTGAGATGGGGGATATGCGACGATGCGAGCCGGTTGACACTCTTTCCCTTGCCCCGGAAAATCGCGGTTTGATCGTTTTGTGGCGTTGGGCGAGTCGCAAGCTCATCCGTTCGCGGCGAACGAAAATGCCGTGAAGCGGTAGGTGTTTGCGCGGCAGCCGATTGCCGGAAGGGACGCGGCGTTAGACGTGTCGGAGCCTTGTCGCTGGGAGACCCCAAACCGTGGATTTCATCACCGTCTTGGCGTTCATCGGACTGGCCCTTTTGGTTTGGGACTGTATCGAGGTGGGGCGAAACGACGCTGCGAACATCGTCAATGCGGTGTTCGGGGCTCGTATTTTGCCTCGCCGTGTGGCCGTCGCCTTTGCCGGGGTGGCGGTTATCGCCGGGGCCACACTGGCGACGCCCGTGATGGAAACTGCTCGTAAGGGGATTTTCGATCCCGGCATGCTGGGCACGATCGAACGCGCGATGATCGTGTACATCAGCGTGTACCTGGTCGATACCGTTTTGCTGTATGTGTATTCGACCTTCGGGATGCCCGTCAGTACGACCGCCTGCCTCGTATTCGAGCTGGTGGGGGCCTCTATGGGGGTGGCGGGCGTTGAGATTGTCCATTGGGACAAGGTGCGGACGGTCGTTTTGGCGATCATCTTTTCAATCATCATGACGGGGATAGCCGGCTTCTTGGTGCAACGTGTGTTTCGTGCGGCCATTCGCGATCGAATCGACGATCGCGAGACGATCTTGTTGCACGGGCCCTGGATTTGCGGGCTGATGCTGACCGGCCTGGCTTGGTTCATGATCTTCAAAGGGATGAAAGGGGTGGCGTTGGTCCAGCAGATTCGCGAGTCGACCATCGACGCCTACACGCCCACGCTCGCGTTCTTGGTCGCCTGGGGAGCGGCGACGTTGGCCGTTCACATCTTTTTGACTACCACCGGCAAATGGGGCGCGAAGATGCTCTTTCCCGGCATGGCCGTCTTGGGGATGCTGTGCTTGGCATTCGCCTTCGGGCAAAACGACTTGGCGAACTGCGCTTCGCCGGGGTTGTCGGCCTTTTGGCTGTGGCGACATTCGACGGAAGAAGTGGCCGTGGCCACGAAGATTCCGATTCCGCCTTATGTGCTGTTCGCCTGCGGCTGTCTGATTGTCGGCGGTATGTGGACGCGGGATGCGCAGCGCGTGACTCGTGCCGCTGTCAACACGGGAAGTCAGTTCGATAAGGTCGCCTTGTATGCTCCGAATTGGTGCCGCGCCGTTGCCCGCGGAATTTTGGCGGTCTTGCCGAAACGCCCTGAACTGGCTCCGCCGCCGACGAAAAGCCCGGCCGGAAAAAAGGTGCACTACGATTCGCTGCGCGCGGCGGTGATCAGCTCGGTGAGTGCGGGCGTTATCGCGTTGGCCTCCAGCCGCGGATTGCCGGTCTCGACGACCTATGTCGCCTTTGCCGCGGTGATTGCCACGGGGTTGGCCGACCGCGTGTTGAGCCGTGGAGACGCCGACCTGAAAATCGGGCGGGCGATCTGGGTCGTTCTCTGTTGGTTCTTGGCAGCCGCGCTTGCCGTAGCGGCAACCGCGGGCGTCGCCCGAGTCATCTTCCATATGGGAATCGTCGGTGTGGCGATTGCGGCAGGAGTCAATCTCGCGATTCGCTTGTACGCGAAGCGACGTGCCGATGCCCAGGAAGAACGCGTCCACCTGCGGGTATCAAAAGAGGGCGGAAAAGACGCGCTCGAAGCCGATCAGGACATCACGCAGTAATCGACCGCCGTTTTGCCGATTACGGGGCCGTTCGCACGAGCAAGGGACGCCACCCGGAACTGTTTCCAGCGGCGGGGACCGTCGGGCGACTCGGCGGCAGCCAACGGGCGGAGGTCGAACCGCTTCCGGAAATCGGTTGCCAAACTTCGGGACGACGGCTGAAGGGATCGACCCGAGGCGGTTGTGGCGATGTCGCCCCCGTTCCCTGCGGCAGCGGCGAGAACGGCGAGATCCCGTTTCCGCCGGGAGCGAGCGGTTTTCCTAGATCGGCGAACGTGCGTTTGATCTTGGCCCGCAAATCGTTCCACCACGTTTCGATCGAGTTGCCGGCCTTTTCGAACGGGTTGGTTGTCGAAGCCGGGCGAGCGACCGGTGGTGCCGTTTGACCACGGAAGAGCGAAGGCATGCCGCTTGCGGGCGGTGCGGGTAGCGTTTCCAACGGCGTAATCGAACCGCCTGGTGCGGGCACATTGACGCTTGGACGTTCAGTCACCCGCGGCTTCGTCGGACGGAACCGTTCCCACCATCGCGGCGTTTGGTCGGCCGAGGTCGTCGGCACGGCCGGCTCTGTTTGCGGTTCGTCTTTGAGAATGCCCAAGGCTCGCAGAATTCGGCCGTCGCCTAGGCGAAAACCGCGTTTCGTTTCTCTCGTCGGCGGGGTGGTGTTTCTGGGCGGTGTACCTTGAGAAAGGTAGGGCGTCGGGGCTCGCCGGGAAAAGGTCGGCAAAGCCGGTGAGGGAGCAACGGGATACCGTGCTCCGTCGACACGTGTTCGGTCGGTCGGCCTGCCGAGAATCGGCGCAGCACGAGCACCGGGGGCAGGCGAATTAGGCCCGACGACAGAAGGTTCGGCGGCCTGAGGAGGTGGAAGCCGCGCAGCCGCACTCTGAGGAAGTGGACGCGGCAGGTCGCTCGGCGCCGGTTCAGTTGACGGCCGGAAAGCCGACGCCGGTACACGCCCGAACGAAGTCGAAGGTGCCGAACGGGATGGCGTTTCGGTCGTCGGATGCGACGGGCTGCGGCGTTCCACCGCTCGCCAGCCTTGCGTGCCGTCCGGACGAGACAGCGGCACGACAGTTGTCTCCGAGGGCGCGGGTAGGGGGCGCGGCGGGCTGACGGCCCCGGGTGACGGATCGAACAACAGCGGGCCGGGTTCCTCGGCGTTTCCCGAGGTAGGCGGAAGAATCGCCACGACGATCATGACCGCTCCGAACAGCAGACTAAACAACGATCGGTTTCTGCGATCGGACCGAAATCCTTCGCGCACCGATTCCGTCGTTCCCGTAACCGATACCGCCGTCGAACGTTTGCGTGGTCGCGCGATCATCGTCATCCCGCTTGCCGTTGAGTCGACTGCCTGCGATGCAAAAGAGGAAACTATCGTGTGCCGGGTGTCGTTTGGGTTCGTAGAACGGCCGCACGCATTTCGGCTTTCGTGTCATCGGCAGGCGAAACGACGAGAAAACGGCCTTTTGTCGGCGTGCCGCGTGATCCGCATACGGCATGCGTCGGGCACGATGCGGCGAGTTTCGCCGGAAGAAAGACTTGCCCCGATTCGTTGCAAACGGCTCAATATGTCGATTCGTCGCAACGCGAATAGATCAGGCGGTTGCCGGGGTCGGGGCCTGTTCGGAGATATCGATTTCCAGCTCGGGCACCTGCACGTTGGCGGGAACGACCGGCGAGGGGAAGCTGCCGTCGTGTTGGAACGTGCGGTTTCGGCCGTAACGCTTCGCCTCTTGGAGGGTCGCGTCGATTCGCTCGTACAGCATCGAAACGGTGTCGTCGGGAGTCGCTTCGGTTACGGCACCGCTGACGGTCATGCGGATCGTTTCGCCGTCGAGCCGGAAAACCGCCGATTCGATTGTTTGGCGAAGTTTTTCAATTTCTTGGATGGCCGTGCGGGCGTCGGCCTCGGGGAACAGAATGAAGAATCGCTGACCGCCCGTACGTGCGAGAAAATACTTTTCGGGCAGGTGTTCCCGAATCGTGTGCGCAAAGGTCCGCAAGAAGCGGTTTCCGGCGGCTTGGCCGTAGCGATCGTTGATGCGGGAAAAACGATCGAGATCGATTCCGGCGACTGTTAGGCGTCGCAACGACTGTTGATGATCGCGTTGCCATTGATCGAGGAAAACCTCGAGTCCGGCGACGTTCGGTAGGCCCGTCCATACGTCGGTTTTCTGCGATTCTTCGAGTGTGTCGAGACTACCGGTAATTTTCGCCGCCCGCACGATCGCCGCTTCGATTTGATCGTACATATGGTGACCGCTGCGTACGATTCGGCCGATTTCGATTCGCAGTTGGCGATAGCATTCCTTCGGATCGAAATCGTAGTCGAGAATCTCCATCTGCTTGCACGATCCTTCGATCTCGCCGCGATGACGCTCGCACGCCGCCGTCAGTTCTTCGCAAAGCGATTTCAGCTCGATGTCGTCGTGGGTTTCAGAGAGGAGCCGACACTGTTCGGTCGCTTGTTCGACGTGTGCCAGGCATAGATCGCGAACTTCTTGGTCCAAGCTCTTGAGGGCTTCGGAATCGACGTCTTCGCCCATCTTGCGTGCGCGATCATCGATGCGGCACATCTCTTCGTTGAACATTTCGAGGCGAGTCGACAACGCCGTCAACGCGGCGCGAGTGTCGAGCGCCGGTTGGGCCTCCGAATTCGTCGCGGTTTCCGCTTCGGTGTCGGAGGCCACCTCTTCTTGCAACGCCTCGAGTTTCGAGTCGACGTCTTCAGCCCCCAGCTCGGAGAAATCGCTTTCGTCGCCGTCCGTCGCTGCTTCATCGGTCTCTTCTGCGTTTGCGTCGTCGTCATCCGAGACGACGGCGGCCGCGGGCTTCGGTTTGGGAGGACGCGCCGAAGTCAATGCGTCGATGTCGAGCGGTTTGCCGCCGATGAGCTCTTCGAGGTCGGCCCATTCGTCCTCTTCTTCTTCTTCGGCGGGCGACGAGTCGGAGGCCTCTTGGTTCATCGCAGACGGTTCGGTTCCCGCTTCGGCCGAAGCCTCTTGCGACGACGACGCGGATCGATTGCGTCCGAACAAGGCCGGCTTTGGAACGAATCCTCGCAGCTTGTCCCAGAACGTTTTTTGGGCTGCGGGCTGTTCATTGCCGTCGGTATCGAGATCACCCTTGGCCATGGCGACTTGATGAGACAAGTACATGGCCGTGGCAAACCCGACGATCAGGTTCAGCACCGAGATGATCAGGATATAGAGTAATACCGACACGGCGCAGCCCGTCCACCTGCCCTAGAAAACGGTTCTTCCCTGAGGCGTTTCTGCCCCGCGATATCGGCGTTCCCTTCCTGCCCTCCCCGACGGAACGCGATATCTGCCCTCGTTCGGTAGCCCCAGCAAGTCGAAATTACGACTTCATGGAAAGCTTAGGTCATGAGCCCCCGGATGGGTGCCGGGGGAGTCACCAATGTCGCGTGTTCGATCGGTGCACCATTGGGATCGTGCCGGTTGCGACGAATGTGATGGTTGCACGGGAATGCGTGCCGAGCGAATCCGGGCAGCGGTAGGCGTTCGGCACCGACATTCGACGCAAAGAAAAAGAAGCCGGACGCCCTGTGCGCTGCGTCCGGCCGTCGAGATCGCTTCGCTTTGTGATCGGCGCGGTTTAGTTCGAGACCTCGTAACACATCAACGTGTCGTTGGCCCGCAGGTAGAGTTTTCCGTCGCTGATGACCGGGTGCGGCCATGCGGGGCCGTCGACGACGGGGGCTTTGAATTGGCCAAGCAGCCGAAAACCGGTCGGGTCGGCCGCCACCAGGGCGACGGTGCCGCGTTCGTAGCGGAAATAAAGACATCCATCGGCGTACAGTACGGCCGCCGACCGTTCACCCAACGGCTCGTGTTCCCAAAGAATCTTGCCGGTCTTCAGGTCGAGGCACTTCAGGATGCCCTTGTTTTGACCGGAACCGCCATAGACGCTGTCACCGACCAACACGACGCCGCCGTGATGGTTGTTGAAGTGCTCGTAATCGTAGAAGTACACCTCTTGGGCGGTGAACGTGTTGCCTTGGCGTTTGACTTCGATCAACGCACAGCCGGTCTTGTAGCTGGTCGTTACGAAAATGAGGTTGTCCTTGATGACCGGGCAGGTGATGTTCGCGACGGAATTGGCGATCCGGTTGTAGTGCCACAACAGCTTACCGGTCTCGGCATCGACACCGACGGCACCTCGCCCGACGAGCGTGACGTACTGACGCGCGCCTTCGATCGTAGCCGGAACGATCGAGCAATATCCGGCCCCGTCTTTTCCTGCCGGTCCGAGATCGCCCGCTTGGGTTTTCCAAATGGTTTCCCCGGTTTGCTTGTTCAGGGCGACCAACAAGGCGTCTTTCGCTCCGGGAGTGCAAACGACCTTTTCGCCGTCGACCAACGGCGATTCACTGAACCGCCAGACGGACATCATCCGTCCTCCGAAGTCGTCGACGAGGCTTTTCTTCCAACGCAGTTTTCCGGTTTTCGCTTCGACGCATACCAGGTCGCCGGAAGTGCCCAGGGCAAAGACGAGGTCGCCGTCGACGGTCGGCGTACAACGCGGACCGTCGCGGTGCGGATCGCCGACTTCGCAGGCCCACAGTTCTTTGCGCGTTGCAAGATCGAACGCCAGCACGAATTGACGGTTACCGTCGTCGGTGGGGCGATCGCCCATCGTGTAGAGCGTGCCGTCGACGATCGAGACGGTCGAATAGCCTTTGCCCAACCCCTTCAACGTCCAAAGGAGCTTGGGACCGCCGTCGGGCCATTGTTGCAACAAGCCCGTTTCGGCACACAAGTTGTCTCGATTCGGACCGTGGAATTGCGGCCAGTCGTCGGCTCGGCTTTCAAGGTGCCATGCCACGATAGCCACAACGCCCAGCAGCGCGAAAAGTAACCGTTTCATGTGATTCCCTCCTCAAAACTCGGTTGGATTGCGGCGTCGAGGGACGCTGTTGTCATTGCGCGCAGTGTAAATTCAGCAGCGAATCATTTTGCTTGGACGTCTTCCGGACGTCAAAGAAAAAGCTCACAGGCGATCGGAGGTCGAACCGACGCCTGAAGGTGGCGGGCTGCTCGCTTCGACTGCTTCCCGCAGCTTTGCGTCGAGGACGGGCAGCAAGTCGTCGGCCAATTCGAGGGCCGTGCTTTGGTGGGGTAATTCACCGGGAGGCGAAGGCGCGATCAAGTACAGCTTGGTCAACGGCCGCACGGCACCGTACTTCATCCTAGGAAACCCCGGAGAGGTCCATCCGGTTCCGTCGTTCCACGCCCAAAAAACACGCAAACGCGTCGTGCCCATCGGTTCCGACTTGACGAAGACTGCGGTCTTGAAATCGGCGCTGCGTTTTTCGATGCGACCGTTCGTTTCGGCCGTGTACTCGACGCGGTAGGCCTGCGGTTCGCTTTCCATGACGAACCCGGCTCCGGGGTAGCAGGCGTCGGGCGTGTGGATGGAAATCGAACGCGACCGACCGGCGATCCAGAAGACCGAAACCTCATCCCCCGTGATCGTTTCGGTAAACTCGGCAGAAAACCAGCCGAGCGCACCGGTGGCCTCGAGAATCTTCGGATTGCTCGGCTTGGGGCCCCGTCTTCCGTGCCAAGAACCGACGATCGGCGGAACGCTTTCGACCGCCGCGGCGAATCGAAGAAGGGTATCATCGTTGGCAGCGGCACTTCGCCCCGACCACCGTCGTTCCAAGGCACCGGCAGCGATGAGCAACACGGCGGTTGCCGCAAACAGAACGATCCGAACGCGTCCTCGCGAGTTGTTCGGCCGGGGGGCCTCAGCTGCGATCGGTTCGGGGGATTCCGGCACGTTCATTTCCCGACGGGTTGCCTGGGTGCCGTCTTCGGTTCACGCGATTCGACGTCGATCGTGTACGCTCGATAGTACGAACGGTAACGACCCGCCGGACCGCCGTTGACGACGACGCCCAATAGCGGCAATTCGACTTCTTCGAGGCGTTGGTATGCTTCCAACAGCAACGGCAGGCGGCTGTTGTCGCGAATGACCGACAGTAACACGCCGTCCATGAACCGTCCGACCGCCAGCGAGTCGGCCGCCGTCAACAACGGCGAGGTGTCGACGACGACGAAATCGAATTCGCGACGCAATACTTCAAACAGCCGTTCGGGATCGGAGCGGGCCAAGGCTTGAAGGGCCTCGGTGTCGCAGCGTCCGGCCGGAATGAGCCACAGGTTATCACGATCGGTTTCGCGGACGATTTCTTCCAAGGCGGCTTCGCCGCGCAAGTACTCGCTCAAACCGGGGGCCAAGTCTTGCTTCAGCACCCGGTGCATGCGAGGACGTCGCAAGTCGCCGTCGATCAAGACCGTTTTTCGGCCCGCCCGGGCGAGACTTGCCGCAAGTTGACTCGCAACCGTCGATTTGCCTTCGCGAGCCACTCCGCTGGTTACCATGACGACTTTCAGGCCGTCCTTTTTGGCCCGATGGATGAGCGTCGTGCGGATGTTGTCGACCGACTCGTGCAACACGGCGCGAATATCGTCGGGAACCGAGCCGTTGTATACCGGATTGGGCAAAAGACGCCGTTTGTGCACCAACGGCAAACTGCCCACGACGTGAATGCCCAGGTCGTAGGTCAACTGATGCGTCGAACTGACCGGCCGCGTCAAAAAGTCGTAACCGATGAACAGGCCGGCGACGGCGGCAAACGCCGCTAGGCCCATGAACAGGGCGAAGCGGTACTTCTTGTCGATGTTCGATTCTCGCGGCCGTGTGGCGGGAATCATCTCTTGAACGCGCAGCGGCGCGTCGCGTTCGACTTCCAATCGCTGGATTTCGTCGCCCAACTTGGCGGCGATCGACTTGAGGCGGTCTCGCTCTGCCCGTGCGGCTTCGAGTTCGGCCGTCGATTTGCCCATCGATTCGGCTTCCTGGGCGGCCTGCAAGAACTGCTCCGTCGCCACCTTCAATTCGTCTTCAAGGACGGCTTTCTCGAGTTCGGCGTCGTCGATCGATAATTCCAACTTCTCGATCGTGGTAGGAGGTGTTTCGGTACTGCCCGTGTCGATTTGTTCGCGGGCGAATTCCTCCAAGCGTGGACGCAACTCGGCCTCGCGTTGTTTGATGGCCGCTTCCAACGAGGCGAGTTGTTCTTCCATGCGTCGCACGGTCAACGAGAGTTCGGGATTGCGAACCCGCTGCCGTTCTTCAAACAGACGCGCTTCCAACGTCGCCTTCTGGGCGATCGCCTGCACCATCCACGGGTCTTTGGCCAGCCCCTCTTCGACGATCTGTTCGATGACGGCGGCATCGCGCCGCTTGCGTTCTTCTTCCGAGATGTTCGGACGCTGTTGTTCGAGGTACTCGATTCGCTTCTTCAACAAGGTGATCTTCTGGTCGAGCCCGCTGATTTTGCGTCGCAGTTCGTTCACCCGGGCGCGGTGGTCGGCAAGTGTTTCCAATGCGGTGATGGCTTTCTTGCGGGCGATCTCCGAATCGGCGCTTCCGACGGCGTTCGCCAGCCGCTCATATTCTCGCGATTGGTTGTCGATTTGTTTGAGGATCTCGGCGTGCTTGCGTCGGAGCTGTTCCAAGCGTTCCAAGGCGGTTCGGTCGTCGGCGCTGGCGACCTTGGCCATGTAGGCGTCTTTGACCGCGTTGACGATGACCGGCAGTTGTTGGGGATCCTCGCCGGTAAGGGAGATTTCCATGATCTCGCCCGAGAACCGCACGTGGATTTGCGTTCCCAGCCATCGGACCGGATCGCCCTTTTCGCGAATCATCGGTAGTTGGGCGACGCCGGGTTGTCGAAGAGCGTCGGCCAACACGAGTTCGCTGGTGATGAGCTTGGTTTGCGTTTGCCGATGCGCCAGCAGCGGGTCTTCGTTTTCGGTTTCGAAGAGGATGTTCGGCCGTCGCAGCGACATCCGCAGCCAGGCGGTGGCGGTGTATTCGGTGGGGGTGAGTTTCCAGGTGAGGTATCCGACCACGACGGCGGCTACCGCACCCAATGCGAGTATCCACGGCCAGCGCCGCCGTAGGGCGAACAGTACGTCGTTCGGCGTTGGATGGCTCGGCAGTTCGCGTGGTCCGGACGAAGGCACGACGTTCCCTCGTCCCGCGATCGGACGCATGACGGCCTGCATCGGTAGCTTGCCGGCGGTAGGCGGCTTTTGTTTCGATTTCACGAACGTCCCTCGTGGTGCCGAGACAAACCGGCAGACGGCTAGAATGAATGCCTTTCCCTATTCCCGTGCCGTACGCAGACGGCTTCCTTCATCCTGTCCGTTCCGGTATCCCCCGTCAACAATCTGCTGCCGGATTCGGTAGAACGGGGAGAAGCTGGGAACCCCCCAATCCGCAGGATTCGGTTATACACCTGAACCTCTCCAGAGTAATGCGGATGGTAAAATGGGTCAATTGGAAAAGGCGGAAAGGAATGGTTCTTGTGGCCATAATAGGGGGTTAGATGTCCACCGGTGAGTCGTCCTCTTCCCAGACGACTAGGCGGTCCAGCAAGACGGCCAACAGTGCCAGCAACCCCACGGCGACGACCGGCATGGCGTAACCGGCCCAATCGTGGAAGACTTTTTCTGCCAATTGGCGGTCGAAGTCGACCATCAAGATTGCCGTGACCGTGATCCGGAGAATATTCACCGCCAAGGCGATTGGAACCGCCGCCAGCAAGAAGACGGGAATTTGCCATTTCGGTAGCCGAACGACGACGACCGCCGCGGCACACAGGGCCAAGAAGACGGTCGCCATACGCAATCCGCTGCACTGTTCGACCACACCTAGCTTGAGTGCCCCAAGACGAATGAAATGACCGGCTTCGTTGGCTGCTTCGTAACCGGCCAGTTGCAAGAGGTAGGTTGCTCCGTCGGCGGCCAAGCCTTGCAGCGGGACGAGCAGGCGTTGTTCCAGCGTGTACGGTAGCGGCGCCATCAGCACGAAGAACACGGCGCTCGGCCACGCCAGCTCGAAACCGGGCTTGCCGAGAACAAGCAGCGCAAGCCCCAAAAAACAAGGGCCGAACGCGTACATCTCGGGTACGTCGAGCCCGAGCCGAGCACAGCCGAGCCAATAGGCAAGACTCGACACGACGAGCATGAACCCCAACGGTCGAGCCCGGATCCATTCCGGCTGATTCGATTCGTCGGACGGCTCCGCATCCACCGAAACAGCGGCTATCTTTTGCACTACGGCCGCGCTACCAAGAACCACCCCGCCCAACGCGAAGAACCAGCCACGCAGCGAAAGCCCCAGTAGCGGGGAATCGATCCAAGCTCCTTGGCCCAGTGCGGCGACGCCCCACAGGACGCCGGTAGCCGGCACGATTGCCCATTCGACGGCATTGCGCGGTGCCAGATCGTCCCGGTTGCCGTGGCGGCGCAACCACAGCAGGCCGACGGCCAATGCCGCAACCAATCCGCCGTGCGAGTACTGCGGCGTGCTCCAGTATCTTCCGACTTCCGCCAGCACCGGCGCAAAAGCCCCGATCGCGACCAGTACCAAGCCGCCGAGAATGGCGGAATCGCGGATGCAAGACGTACGCATTTCGGGGGATGTCGAAGTCATCGAATAAGAAGCACCGAGATAAAAGGACGACATGCCGGTACCGGGCCTATTGCTCCACTGTGGTCGGGTTTCAAGCTGTGTCAACCCGTCGGGGAGGCGTTTGTCCGATGTCCGGCGGGCCGGCACAGGGAGGGCGATTGCCGGAAGAAGTGCGAAACCGGGGAAGAATCGGAAAAGTTGTTGGTAAGGTTTGCCGATTATTCCGACAGCACTGG
>CAYVVR010000066.1:0-11686 GCA_964454655.1 uncultured Planctomycetaceae bacterium
CAGGTTTTGGCCAAGCCCGGCTCGATCACGCCGCACACGAAGTTCGAGGCCGAGGTGTACATCTTGTCGAAGGAAGAAGGCGGTCGTCACACGCCCATCATGTCGGGCTACAAGCCGCAGTTCTACTTCCGAACGACCGACGTCACCGGTGAGCTGAACCTGCTCGGCGATGCCGAAATGGTGCTGCCGGGTGAAAACGTCAAGCTGCGTGTCGACCTGATGAAGCCCATCGCGATGGGCGAGAACCTCCGCTTCGCGATTCGTGAAGGCGGTCGGACGGTCGGCTCCGGCGTCGTGACGAAGATCATCGAGTAGTCGGTAGCGGGCACCCGCCCGTTTTCAACGACGAGTCGATACGGCATAATGTCGGGCAAGGCCCGACGTGCCACAGGGGTGTAGCTCAATTTGGTAGAGCACCGGTCTCCAAAACCGGCGGTTGGGAGTTCGAGTCTCTCCGCCCCTGCTTCGATCGAGGTCGAGAACGTCAAACCGCGGACAGCGTAGGCTGCCCGGGCGGGGGAGGATTCTGCCCGGCAGGCTTATTTGTTTTCAGGGAAACACGGCCGGTGAACGCTTTCATCCAAGAATTGTTCCGCGTCGGCTTGTACAAGCGGACGCAAGGGCGAATCGTCCGCCAGGCGACCTTCGCCGCGATCATGGTGGTCACGCTGTTCGGGCTGTGGAAGCTCGTGATCACCATGAACGGTTGGGGGGCCTCGCCTGCCCTTACGTTCGGCCTTCCGGCGGTCGTCGGTGCCGTCGTCGCGTGGTGTGCGTACCGGTTGATGAACGTGCCTGCGGTGGCCGACTTTTTGATCGCCGTCGAGGCGGAAATGCGGAAGGTATCTTGGCCCACGCGACGCGAGTTGATTCAAAGTTGCGCCGTCGTGTTGGTGGTCATTTTTTCGATGGCGTTCGTCCTGTACTTGTACGACATCGTTTGGCAGTCGCTTTTCCGTGCGATTGGAATCGTGTGAACACCGAGCGGGACGGACCGTTCGTCGGTGGCTTGGCCGGATGCATTGGGGGATATAAGTCGTGTCGGTGGATCCGAATACCCCGGAAAACCTGAACGAAGAAATTCAGGCCGAAGACGCCCTTGAGGCTACCGGCGACGCAGGTGAAGCCGAAGCGACCGACCAGGGGGCCGATGAGGCGGCCTCGGTCGGCAAAGAGGCAGCCGAAGAAAGCGTCGAAGAGCCCGCTGCCGAAGCGGACGCCGAAGAGAACAACGATGAGGCGGGCACCGAGGCGGAAGAAGAGTCCATCGAGGATCAGATGGACTGGTACATCCTCAAGGTGCAGAACAACCGGGAAGATACGATCCGCGAAGCGATCCTCCGCCGCATCAAGGTGGCGGGGCTGGAGAAATACTTCGGCGAGATCATCGTGCCCACGGAACGGGTGACGGAGTTCAAGCGAGGGAAACGCCGGGTCGTCAAGCGAAAGCTGTACCCCGGCTACATCGTGATTCAGATGGCGATCAACGACGATACCTGGTTCCTGGTGCGGGAAACGCCCGGGGTGGGCGACTTCACCGGCGCAATCGGGCGGCCCACACCGATGCTTCCGCACGAGGTCGAGCGTATCAAGGCGTTGATGGCCGAAGAAACCGGCGAGGACCAGCCGAAGCTGAAGATCGGCTTCTCGGTCGGCGATCGTGTAAAGGTCAACGAAGGTAACTTTGCCAACTTCGAAGGCGAAGTGTCGTCGATCGACGAGGCCAACGGGCACGTGACGGTGATGATCAATATCTTCGGACGGAGCACCCCGGTCGAACTCGGATACTGGCAGATCGAACCGGTCGAATGAGGGATCGGCGGGAAGCAGGCCGCAGGTGGCCGTCGTAGAAGATTGCGGGATTTCGAACGAGTCAGGAATTCACACTCATGGCGAAGAAGAAAGTCGATACGGTACGGTTTCATGTTCCCGGCGGGCAGGCCACCCCTGCACCCCCGGTGGGGACCGCGCTGGGGCGATTCGGAGTGAATCTCGGTCAGTTCGTGCAACGGTTCAACGACGCGACGCGTGAATACACGGGGCTGCGGATTCCCGTCGAGGTCACGGTGTACGACGACCGATCGTTCGATATCCGCACGCAAAGCCCGCATTGCGTCGATCTCTTGAAGCAAGCGGCGGGTATCGCCAAGGGCGCCCACGAAACGCCTCGCGACAAGGTGGGCAAGGTCACCAAGGCGCAAATCCAAGAAATCGCGGAAAAGAAAAAGGCCGACTTGAACGCCGGCAGCCTCGAGGCTGCTTGCCGAATTATCGAAGGCACCGCCCGCAGCATGGGGCTGGATGTCGTCGACTGAGCCGGATGCCTTCCGAGTCGGTTCAACAGGAAACACTTTTCGGTTCGTCGTCTTTCGCACAAGACGCGAATGGACCCTTGATTGTACCGCTAACCTCTTCATCCGCCGTCGGCTGGAACGCGTTTTTCCGATGACGCTGTTTCACGCGAGCTGACGGCTGGTGACGACGGGGTGCGGGAGAGCTTGAATTCACAGGTTCGCAACGATGCCGAAGCATTCGAAACGCTATCGGGCACTGGCGAAAAAGGTGCCCGGCAAGACACCGTTGCCGCTCGAAGAGGCGGTCAAGGTGTTGAAAAGCTTTGACAACACGAAGTTCGATCAGACGGTCGAAATCGCCATCCGGCTGGGGATCGACCCCCGCCAGGCCGACCAGATCGTTCGTGGATCGCTTGTGTTGCCGCACGGAATCGGACGCTCGCTCCGGGTGATCGTGTTCGCCAAAGGGGATCGGGCCGAGGAAGCCAAAGCGGCCGGTGCCGACGAAGTCGGCGGCGAAGAACTCGCCGAAAAGATCAAAGGCGGTTGGCTCGATTTCGACGTGTGTATTGCGGCTCCCGACATGATGGGAATCGTCGGGCCGTTGGGGCGTGTGCTCGGGCCGCGGGGCTTGATGCCGTCGCCGCGGGCGGGCACGGTGACCCCCGACGTCGGAAAAGCCGTCAAAGAATACAAGGCCGGTAAGGTCGAGTTCCGGAATGATGCCGGCGGAAATGTGCACGCCATGGTCGGCAAGCTGAGCTTCGACGAGCAAAAGCTCGTGGAGAATATCCGCGAGTTCATCCGCTACATCGAATCGCTCAAGCCCGCCGCAGTCAAAGGGCAATACATCCGGAACATTTCGATCGCCGCAACGATGTCGCCGGGCGTCCGGGTGGCTGTGTGAGCCGGACACCGCGGGACGAGACGGCCGCAAGCGACAACACATTCGATGGGCGTGAACGATCATGAGTAAATACGTCAAGCAACTAATCACCGACGAATACCGTAAGCAGCTCGACGGCGTCGACGCGGTCGTGCTGACGAACGTGATCGGACTGGATGCAAACCGAACGAACCGGCTTCGCCGGCGGTTGGCGGAGAAGAACATCCGCATGATGGTCGTGCGGAACACCTTGGCCCGCCGGGCACTCAAAGGGACGGCCCTGGACGGCTTGTTCGACGACGCCGTCGGCCCTCACGCGATTTGCTGGGGCGCGTCGGATATCGTCGATCTGGCCAAGACCATCGTCGACCTGACCAAAGATCCCGAATACGAGAAGTTCGAAGCCAAGGGCGGCATGTTCGACGGGCAGAAGCTGTCGGCCGAACAAGTCGTCGAGGTCAGCAAGTGGCCGTCGCGCGAAGAGCTGATCGCGAAGATCGCCGGTCAGATCATCGGCCCGGCTTCGACGTTGGCCGGGCAAATCAGCGGTCCCGGTTCGACATTGGCCGGTCAGGTCAAGCAGAAAGCCGAGGAAGAAGGCGAAAGCTGAAAAACGAAACGGATTGGCAGTCGGCCGCGAAGACGGGTCCGGTCGACTCCGTGGTATCGAGGAAACAAGTGGAACATGGGAGAGCGGCCGGCGGCAAGTGCCCGCCCATACCGCTCGCAATTACCAAGTTTTTGCGAAAGGATCATTCGACCGATGGCAACTGACGCTCCTGCACGTGAATTTTCGGAAGCGATCAAGGAACTGGGTGATCGCATCGTGGCGCTCAGCCTGAAGGAAGCAAAAGAGTTGAGCGACTACCTGGAAGAGGTCCACGGCATCAAGGCCGCCGCGGGCGGCGTGGTGATGGCGGCTCCGGCCGGTGGCGAAGGCGGTGCCGGTGACGGCGGTGCGGCCGAGGAAAAGACCGAGTTCGACGTGGTGCTCGAAAGCTTCGGCGACAAGAAGCTGAAGGTCATCACGGCCGTCCGCAGCATCCTCGCCGGTATCCCCTTGACCGAGGCCAAGAAGCTGGTCGAAAGCGCTCCGGCCACGATCAAGGAAGGTGTGCCGAAGGAAGAAGCGGAACAGATCAAAGAAGCGCTCGAGAAAGAGGGCGCGACGGTTACCATCAAGTAGTATATCGTACCGGTCGGCGTCGGCGGGACGCGTCGCGCTCCGCCGACGGCCGGTTTCGGGTGCGCCGGGTGCGGCGGCAAGAAAAACGTTTGCCTTGGCCCTCGGCGTCGCGAGTGTAGACCGCGGTTGGAATCCGTCCTCGCGTCCTCGAGCGGGATGGAGTGCGCATGCGCGTGTGTCTTCGACTTTGCTGTTCGGGAGCTCTGTACTCGAATGGGTCCAGGCTATGGCGTCGTTGCGCGCCGGCTCAACCCCTCGCCCTGTCTGTTTGATTGGGTCCCGATTTCATTTCGTTCATTGTGGAGGGTAACCCCTGCATGGCTAGCTCTGCTCAGCGCCGGCTGGAACCTAAGGACGCTCGTTATTTCGGGAAACGACGTCATGACGATTTCGAGATCCCCGATCTGACCAAGATTCAAACAGAATCGTACGCAAGGTTCTTGCAGTACGACGTTCCGCCCGACAAGCGGAAAAACGAAGGGATCGAGTCGGTTTTGCGGGAAATCTTCCCGATCGAAAACTACGACAAGTCGGTCAAGCTGGAATACGTCCGCTACGAGCTGGGCAAGCCGCGGTATACCCCCGAGGAATGCCGACAGCTGCGCCTGACGTACGGTCGTCCGTTCAAGGTGTGGCTCCGGCTGAACAAGGAAGAGCCGGTCGAGGAAGAAGTCTATCTCGGCGACATGCCGATCATGCTCGGCGGCGGTGAATTCATCATCAACGGGGCCGAGCGCGTCGTCGTAAGCCAGCTGCACCGCAGCCCCGGTATGGACTTCGTCGTCAACCAGGAAGGCGATCGGCGGGTCCATAGCTGCCGAATCATTCCCGAACGCGGTAGCTGGATCGAAATCGAAGTGACACGCCGCGAAAGTCTTGCCGTGCGCATCGACCAGAGCGGCAAGTTCCCGGTGATGACGTTGTTGCGGGCGATGGCTCCCGAGCTTGGCGACAACGCGTCGATCTTGCGGGCGTTCTACGGCGACCAGATCAGCGAAGAAACGATCGTCGACGGCCGCAGCGCCGTGAAGATCGAGGGCAAAATCGCCGTCGAAGACATCGTCTATCCCGAAGACAGCCCCAACGCCGGAGAGATCATCGTCGAGTGCGGCCAGAAGATCAGCAAGAACACGGCCGAGCTGATTTGCTCTTCCGGGCTGAAATCGGTCGTGGTGATGGAGCCGCAGAAAAACCCGTTGATCCTCAACTCGCTGGCCGACGATCCGACCGCCAGCCACGAAGAGGCGCTGTTGCGGATCTATCAGCGGTTGCGTCCGGGGAACCCGCCGCAGCTGGAAAAGGCGAAGACCCTCTTCACGGAAAAGTTCTACGACACGAATCGGTATCGCCTGGGACGCGTGGCTCGCTTCCGCATCAACCGGAAGCTCAAGTTGAACGTGCCCGAAGACGAAATGTGCCTGCGTCCCGAAGACTTGATCGAGGCGATCAAGTACCTCGCGCACTTGTGGGCGGGCGACGAAGGGTACGAGGTCGACGACATCGACCACCTGGGCAACCGACGTGTCCGCACGATCGACGAGTTGGCCTGCGAAGAGCTGCGCAAGGGCTTCCTCAAGTTGCGGCGGACCGTTCAAGACCGCATGGCGTTCAAAGACCTTGCCGACATGACGCCGCGGTCCTTGATCAACTCGAAGAGCATCAGCGCGGCGATCGAGTACTTCTTCGGACGCGGCGAGCTTTCGCAGGTCGTCGACCAGACGAACCCGCTGTCGATGCTCACGCACGAGCGGCGTCTTTCGGCGCTGGGGCCGGGCGGATTGAACCGGAAACGTGCCGGGTTCGAGGTCCGCGATGTGCACATTTCGCACTACGGCCGCGTGTGTCCGATCGAAACCCCTGAAGGGACGAACATCGGCTTGATCTCCAGCTTGGCGATTTACGCCGGGGTCGACGATTACGGCTTCTTGACGACGCCGTACCGGGTCGTCGAAAAGGGAGTCATCACCGACAAGATTCGGTGGCTGCGGGCGGACGAGGAATACGACGCCGTTCTCGCACCGGCCGACGTTCCCACCGTCGACGGGAAGATTCAAGGCGAAAACATCGTTGCTCGGTATCACGGCGACTTCGCGCTGGTGCCGGTCGACAAGGTGCAGTACATCGACGTGGCGCCGGCTCAAATCGTCGGTGTTTCGGCGGGATTGATTCCCTTCCTCGAACACGACGACGCCAACCGGGCCTTGATGGGCTCGAACATGCAACGTCAGGCGGTACCGCTTTTGGTCACCGAGCCGCCTATCGTCGGGACGGGAATGGAGAAAAAGGCTGCCGAAAACTCGAGCCTGTTGGTGCGGGCGAAACGCAGCGGAACCGTCAAGTATGTCGACGGCATGCGGATCGAAGTCGACACCGGCAAGGGCGTCGATGTCTACGAACTGAAAAAGTTCGTCGGCATGAACGAACGGACGTGTCAGAATCAGAAGCCGATCGTCTTGCCCGGCCAAAAGGTCAAGAAAGGCGAAGTGATCGCCGACGGGGCCGCCACCTACAAAGGTGAGCTGGCACTAGGCCGAAACGTCCTCGCCGCGTTCATGTCGTGGGAAGGCTTCAACTTCGAGGACGCCATCATCATCAGCGAAGAGCTGGTGCACAACGACACGTTCACGTCGATCCACATCGAGGAATTCGACGCCGAGATTCGGGAAACGAAGATCGGTCGCGAAGACTTCACCCGCGATATTCCCAACGTCAGCGAAAAGGCCCTGCGCAATCTCGATGAAAACGGGATCGTGCGGGTGGGAACGTACGTGCGGCCCGGCGACATCCTCGTCGGTAAGGTTTCGCCCAAGTCGAAGACCGAGCTGACGCCGGAAGAAAAGCTGCTGCACGCCATCTTCGGTCGCGCCGGTGAAGACGTGAAGAACGATTCGCTCGAGGTGCCCTCGGGCATCGAAGGAATCGTGATTCACACGCAAAAGTTCGCCCGGCGGATGAGCCTCAGCGACGAGGAACGCAAGGAATTCGAAGACAACCTCAAGAAGGCCGAGGCCGAAGGCAACGCCAAGATCGCCGAAGCCTTCGGGCAGTTGGTCGAGCGGATCGAATCGATCCTGAAACGCAAGCTGACCGACGAAGACGGCAATCCGCTGGTCGAAGGCCAAGAACATCGCTACGTGGCCGAGCAAGCCCAACGCTTCGATATCGGCAAGCTCGACATCCGCAGCGAGGAGCGCCGGAAAGAGGTCAAAGCGGCCTATGAAGAACTTTGGCCGCTGGTCGAAGAAGCCATCGACAAGCGGGACCGGACGCTCAACTCGATGAAGCGCGGCGACGAGTTGCGCAGCGGTGTGCTGCAAATGGTCAAGGTCTACATCGCGACCAAGCGGCACATCTCGGTGGGCGACAAGATGGCCGGTCGCCACGGGAACAAGGGTGTCATCTCGAAGATTCTGCCGAAGGAAGATATGCCCTTCTTGGCCGACGGAACGCCCGTCCAAATCTTGCTCAACCCCTTGGGCGTGCCCAGCCGTATGAACGTGGGCCAAATCCTCGAGACGCACTTGGGTTGGGCCGGGGCGAAACTCGGCTTCCGAGCGATTACGCCGGTCTTCGACGGCGCCGAAGAGCATGAGATCAACGAGTGCTTGAAAGAGGCGGGCTTGCCTGCCAACGGAAAGACGACCTTGTACGACGGTCGAACGGGGGAACCGTTCGAACAGCAAGTCACCGTCGGCTACATCTACATGCTCAAGCTGCACCACCTGGTCGACGACAAGATCCACGCCCGGGCTACCGGCCCGTACTCCTTGATCACGCAACAGCCGCTGGGCGGTAAAGCCCGGTTCGGCGGACAGCGGTTCGGGGAAATGGAAGTGTGGGCGTTGGAAGCCTACGGTGCGGCCTACGTGCTGCAAGAGTTGTTGACGGTCAAAAGCGACGACGTCGAAGGTCGTACCAAGATTTACGAAGCGATGGTCAAGGGTGAAAACACCCTCGAGGCGGGAACGCCGGCCAGCTTCGACGTGTTGACCAACGAAATCCGCGGTTTGGCCCTGAACATGCAGTTGGTCAAGGGGCGGAACCTATAACACAGACGCAATCGACGGGATCGCGCAGCGTCGCGGCGACGAGACGTTCCTCCGCGGCGTTCATCATGCAGCCGATGATCTCCTATTCGTCTTCTCCGGAGAATAAGGAGTTTGTATCGTGAGTTTCGGTGAAGCTTCCTACGACCGGGTCAATGATTACGCGGCCGTCAAAATCAGCCTGGCGCGGCCGCACGACATTCGGAGCTGGTCCTTCGGCGAAGTCCGGAAGCCGGAAACGATCAACTACCGAACCTATCGCCCGGAGAAAGACGGGCTCTTCTGCGAACGCATTTTCGGTCCCGAAAAGGACTGGGAGTGCTCGTGCGGTAAGTACCGCGGCATGAAGTACAAGGGCATGGTGTGCGATCGTTGCGGCGTGAAGATCGCACACAGCCGCGTCCGCCGGAAGCGGATGGGGCACATCGAGCTGGCCAGCCCGGTCGTGCACATCTGGTTCTTCAAGGCCGTTCCCAGCCGCCTGGGAACCCTGTTGGCCATGAAGACGACCAGCCTGGAAAAGGTCATCTACTACCAGGATTACGTCGTCGTCGATCCCGGCGATACGCCGCTGAAGAAGCAACAGCTGCTCACGGAAGAAGAATATCGCCAGGCGCGGGCGGAGTATCCCGACGGCGCGTTCCAAGTCATGATCGGGGCCGAGGCCATCCGCCGCCTGCTACAAGACTTGGACTTGGTGACGCTTTCGCGCGAATTGCGTGCGGAACTGAAAGAGTGCAATTCGAAGCAAAAGCGGAAAGATCTCATCAACCGGCTGAAGTTGGTCGAGGCGATCCGCGACAGCGAAAACCGCCCCGAGTGGATGGTGCTCGACGTGTTGCCGGTGATCCCGCCCGACTTGCGCCCCTTGGTGTTGCTCGATTCGGGAAGCTTCGCCACTGCCGACCTGAACGACTTGTATCGCCGGATCATCAACCGAAACAACCGGCTGAAGAAACTGGTCGACCTGAACGCGCCGGAAGTGATCGTGCGCAACGAGAAGCGGATGTTGCAACAGGCCGTCGACGCCTTGTTCGACAACGGCCGTTGCAAGCGTCCCGTGTTGGGGTCGAGCAACCGACCGCTCAAGTCGCTCACCGACTTGATCAAGGGTAAGCAAGGACGCTTCCGCGAAAACCTGCTGGGAAAACGCGTCGACTACTCGGCCCGAAGCGTGATCGTGGTCGGTCCGTCGCTCAAGCTGCACCAGTGCGGTTTGCCGAAGCGAATCGCGCTCGAGCTGTACCAGCCGTTCGTGATTCGGCGGCTGCGCGAATTGCAACACGCCGACACGATCAAAAGCGCCAAGAAGATGCTGGAACGCCGCGACGAGGAAGTGTGGGACATCCTCGACGAGGTGATCCAGAACCACCCGGTATTGCTCAACCGAGCGCCCACCCTGCACCGGATGGGTATTCAGGCGTTCGAGCCGGTGTTGGTCGAAGGGAACGCCATCAAACTGCATCCGTTGGTGTGCAAAGGCTTCAACGCCGACTTCGACGGCGACCAGATGGCCGTCCACTTGCCGCTTTCGATCGAAGCCCAGGTCGAAGCGCACACGTTGATCATGTCGACGAACAACGTGTTCAGCCCAGCCCACGGTAAGCCGATCATCAGTCCGTCGCAAGACGTCGTGATGGGCTGCTACTACCTGACGTTGGCATTGCCCGACCGCAAGGGCGACGACATGGTGTTCAGCTCGCCGGCCGAGGTCGAGTTGGCGTACTCGCTGGGCAAGGTCGATACGCATGCCGAAATCAGGGTGCGTCTGCCGCAAGGGAAGGCGGTCAAGAACCGGCCCGACATTGCACCCGGCTCGGTCGTTCCGACGACGGTGGGGCGAATCATCTTCAACGAGATGCTTCCCGAAGGAATGCCCTTCTACAACGAGGTCATGACCTCGAAGGGGCTGGCGACGGTCATTTCCGACTGCTACGAGCTGCTGGGGCGTCCGGCGACGATCAAGTTGCTCGACGACATGAACCAGCTCGGCTTCCGGCAGGCGACGCGCAGCGGTTTGAGTTTCGCCACCGACGACCTGTTGATGCCCGCCAACAAGGCCAAGATTCTCGATGCGGCCGAAAAAGAAGTCATCAAGAAGCACCGTTCGTATCTCCGCGGTGCGTTGACGCAAAACGAACGTTACAACCAGATCCTCGATATTTGGACCCGGGCACGAAACCAGATCACCGAAGAGTTGATGGCGTCGTTGAAGAACGACCGACGGTATCCCGGGTACGTCAACCCGATCTACTTGATGTCGCAGTCGGGTGCTCGTGGTAACGTCGAGCAGATTCGGCAGTTGGCTGGTATGCGTGGTTTGATGGCCAAGCCTTCGGGACAGATCATCGAGACGCCGATCAAAGCGAACTTCCGCGAAGGGCTGAACGTGCTCGAGTACTTCAGCTCGACGCACGGTGCCCGCAAAGGGTTGGCCGACACCGCGTTGAAGACCGCCGACTCGGGGTACCTGACGCGAAAGCTCGCCGACGTCGCCCAAAACGTGGTGATCACCTGCCACGACTGCGGAACGACGCAGGGCATCACCAAGGGGATCATCTACCGCGGCGAAAAGGTCGAGGTCAAGCTCTCCGACGCCATTTGGGGACGCGTCGCCCGCTCGAACATCGTCAACCCGGTTACCGACGAGATCATCGTGCGGGAAAACCAACTGATCACCCGCGAGATTGCCCGCAAGATCGAGGAATTGGGCGTCGAAAAGATTCAGGTCCGCAGCCCGATGACCTGCGAAGCGCCGTTGGGCGTGTGTGCGTTGTGCTACGGAATGGACGCCTCGACGGGGCGGTTGGCCGAGCAAGGTTTGGCGGTGGGAATCATCGCCGCCGAGAGTATCGGCGAGCCGGGTACGCAGTTGACGATGCGGACGTTCCACATCGGTGGTACCGCGTCGCGGGCGGTGGAAGAGCACGAAATCCGCGCCAAGCAGGAAGGTACGATCCGCTTCACCCGGTTGCGGAAAGTCGATACGGAAGACGGCCGTCAGATCGTCTTAGGGCGTAACGGCGAAATGTTGCTGCTTGACGAGCGCGGTCGTGAGTTGGACAAGTTCGAAGTGCCCGCCGGGGCCGAGCTGAAAGTTCGCGACGGTGACCAGGTCAAGGCCGGTGAAGTGCTTTGCGAATGGGACCCGCACAGTATTCCGCAAATCTCCGAGGTTAGCGGACGCGTCCGCTACGAAGACGTCATCGAAGGCGAAACGATGCGTTTGGAAAAGGACGCCGTGGGCACGATGCGCCGGTTCATTCTGGAGCAC
>CAYVVR010000067.1:0-11635 GCA_964454655.1 uncultured Planctomycetaceae bacterium
GCCGCGCGGCGGGGCCGACGACTGTTCGAAAGCGAACGGACCGGATGCGCCGTGTGTCATCCGGCGCCGCTGTTCACCGATCGGCGGATGCACGACGTGCACAGCGCGAGGCCGCAGGATCATCGCCGCGCCTTCGATACGCCCACCTTGATCGAAACGTGGCGGACGGCGCCGTATCTGCATGACGGCCGGTACACGACCTTGCGAGCGTTGTTGATCGACGGGAAACACGGCGCCCCGATCGCCGATCTTTCCGACCTGTCGAACGAGGAACTCGACGCGCTGCTCGAATATGTCCTTTCGCTGTAGCGGCCGATCGTCGGCGAACAGGCTGGCGTAAAAAGCACGACCATGATGCGCAGGATTTTGCCTCGGGCACGCGCGACGCATAAGATTACGCGGTTTCGCGGAGAACGCGCCGCGAGAACGCGACTTCGAGGTCAAAAAAGCGATCGCGCGTCCAAACGATAAGGAGGGTACGTCATGGTTCGAACCGCCAGCACGATGATGCCGCTGGGAACGCCCGCCCCGGCCTTTCGTCTGCCCGACTACGCGGGCAAAGAATGGTCGATCGACGACTTCGCCGATGCACCGGCGTTGTTGGTCGTGTTCATGTGCAATCACTGCCCCTACGTGAAACACATCGCCGACGAACTGGCCGCCTTGGCGAAAGAGTACCAGGCCAAGGGGGTCGCCGTGGTCGGTATCAACTCGAACGACGTCGTGAACTATCCCGACGATTCGCCTGAGAAAATGCGGGAAGAAGCAACCCGTCGCGGCTACACGTTTCCGTACTTGTACGACCACACGCAAGAGGTCGCCAAGGCGTATCACGCGGCATGCACGCCCGACTTCTTCCTGTTCGATCGCGAGCGGAAGTTGTTCTATCGCGGACAGTTCGACGACAGCCGACCGGGGAACGACGTGCCGGTCACGGGTGCCGACCTGCGGGCGGCGCTCGACGCCGTGCTCGAAGGTCGCCCCGCCCCCGAGGTGCAAAAGCCGAGCCTAGGCTGCAACATCAAGTGGAAGGCGGGCAACGAACCGGAATACTTCGCCTCGGCACAAGTGTGACTCGTCGCCGCGGTCCGAAAAGAGACACGGCCGCGTTCGCCCACCGACGACCGCCAAGGGCGTCCTTCCGCGCGAAGGATGCCCTTTTTGCTTGACTTGCGCGGTCTTCCCTGCCCACCCTGTCATTCGATCCGGTGAGCTTTCCTAGTTGAAGGGAGGTCTGCGATGCGCGATTCGTTCGTTCGCCGATGGGCGGTTTCGGCCGCATTGATGGTCGCGGCAAGTTGCTTGGCTTCGCACGCCGCGGCCGAGGACACGCCCACGTGTCCTGCCGACGGCAAGTTGAAGGTGTTCGTCCTCGCCGGGCAATCGAACATGGTGGGCTTCGGGCAGGTCTTCGGCGAACCCGGCACGATGGAATGGTACGTGAGGAAATATCCCGACAAATACGGGCATCTGGTCGATGAGTCGGGCAAGCCTCGCGTGCGGAACGACGTGTGGGTCGTCAACATCTCGTATCCCGACAAGCCCAAAATGGGATGGTTGACCGTCGGCTTCGGGGCGAGCGAAGAACACATCGGGCCCGAGTACGGCTTCGGTTGGGCCGTCGGTGATTATTTCGAAGATCCGGTGCTCATCATCAAGTGTGCGTGGGGCGGCCGGTCGCTGTACCACAACTTTCGCCCGCCCAGCTCGGCCGACTACCCGACACCGCAGAAAGACGGCGACATGGGATTCCAGTACTACGAAACGATCCGCCAGTATCGCGAGATCACCGGCAATTTGAAGAAGTACTTTCCCGATTACGACGGTCGCGGATTCGAACTGGTCGGTTTCGGCTGGCACCAAGGCTGGAACGATCGCATCAACGCCCAAGCCGTCGACGCTTACGAATCGAACCTCGTTCACCTGATCAACGATTTACGCCGCGACCTCGGGGTCGCCGACTTACCGTTCGTGATTGCAAACACGGGGATGGGCGGTTGGGACATTCCGCCCACGGCTTCGTACAAGCAACGGGTCGAGAAGCTGATGGAAGTCCAGCTCGCCGTGGCCGATCCCGAGAAGCATCCCGAATTTGCCGGGACGGTGGCGGGCGTCGAAACCCGCGACTTCCAACGCTCGACCGACGAATCGCCCTCGCGCCAAGAGTACCACTGGAATCGCAACTGGGAGACGTACTACCTGATCGGCCGCGCAATGGGCCAAGCGATGATCGGGTTGCTCGAAAAATAGAAGCCGTTGCAAAACCGCCCGGCAACCAAACCGCAATGGCGCGAAATGGCCTACCGATCGGCTCCGGCAGATGGTTGTTCAAAAACGCGACCTCGCCGAAGAAGTCGGACTCGTTCGTTTTTAGCTTTGTATTTTTCGACAACGCCCTGTTCTTCCAGTTTTTTGAGGGCCGCCAGAACACGCCGCTCAAAACGTCGGCGCGGCCTGCCGCGGGTCACGATCTCCAGTTCCTTAAGAACACGAGCAGTCAAGGATTTTATGGTACATGAAAAATTCGGACACTTAGCCAGCGCTTGTTGAATGGCTGCCTGAACTTCTCCCTTGGTTATTTGGTCCAGTCGCCGTTCTGACTTGGCGGAAACGTTGTTTGCAAGGTTGTGTTGAGCGGTATCGCTGGATGTTTCAATGTCGATTTCGCAACAGTCGGTGCTTGTTTCATCGAGCCTGCGGGCCTCCTGTTCTTCTCCCGAGATATCCGGTTTACGCCGGCTCATTGGGTAGATGCCGCGGGACTCAAGCAGTTCCCATAGATCAGCGAGAGCTTTCTTCTGGTCGGTGTAGAATGCTGACTCCCGTACGCGGAAGAATTCCCATCCGCAACGCTCTAATTGGCGCTGACGCTGCATATCCTTTTCGTATTGATCGGCGCCGTGCCAATGGTCGCCGTCACACTCGACTGCAAGTCGTGCCCTCGCACCCTCAACCACGAGATCAATGCGCCATTTAGACACTTCGTACTGAGGGACGACCGAATAATTCTTGCGAAGCAACTGCAATGCCACGTCAACCTCAAACCAACTTTCGAACGGCTTTGGAGGCTTGACGATCTGGCGGTTGTCGCAAGCTGCATGGCGTTCTAGATCATCGAGGTCAATGCCGTTGATCTCTTGCGGGTGCGTGTCTTCGAAAAACTCGAGCAGGCGTCGGCGCAGGTCGCTTTCGCTGAGGTCATCACGTGTGACCGAATGGAAAAGGATCATCATGTCGCGTGCGCGACTGGCGGCGACGTTGAAGCGGCGTTCGTCGGCCGCCTTGGTCAGAGGGCCGATCCGTTCATTCGGGGCGGCAACCATGGAAAGAAAAATAATGTCGCGCTCGTCGCCCTGGAAACTGTAGGGGTTACCACACAGCAACCGACGGCGTTCGAATTCTTCAGCCCCTAATCGCTCTAGTAAGGCCTGTTCGATCACGCGTCCCTGCGTCTCACCCTGAAGGACGATTACGCCCATCGTCTTTCCGTCGAAGCGGGGATCATTGCACATGGCGACAATGCGGTCGACGACGGCGTCGGCCTCCGGTTTGTTCACCACGCGACTGCCGGTGCCTTCACGATACCCTTTCGGGAGGTATACGTGTTCGAGAGGGGGCAACCGATCCGTGCCGTACTGTCGCAAAGGGATGAGAGGAGTATCGCGATAGCAGAGTTCGTTGCTAAACCGAATGATTTCGGGCATACAGCGAAAGTGTTCTCGCAACGTAATGCGATGAGCGCTGTACCGAAGTTTACCGTGGTCAAAAAGGCTCGACTCGACGTCGAACGACGAGGCGAAGGTGAAATCGTGCAGGAGATGTTTTTTGAGGGCCTCAATGTCTTCGCGCCGTACCCCCACAGCTTCGGGGCTGATTTGTTTATCATCACCCACAATGATAATTTTTTTGGTGAGATACAAAAGCGGAAGTGATTCAAGACCGCACTGAGAGGCCTCGTCGACAATAATGACATCGAAGATTTCCGGGGCGGCAGGTACCGTATCCCAGATGCGGTGCAGAGGCATAACCCACGCCGGAACGGCGTCTTTACATTCGGCGAGGTGTTGCTGCGCGTCTCGTCGGTGTTTCGCAGCGTACTTACCCGTTCCTTTGCCGAGTCGCCGCGTGGCTTGACGCCATGCTTCCATGTGTCGGCAATGGCTTTCCGTTAGTCGCGAAAAGCAATAGGACCAGGCTCGCAGGGCGGCAAGGTCGGCAATCGTGGAGTTGATCTCGTCGTCAATCTGCTTGGCACGACGAAGAAGAGCCGGCAATTGGTCACAACGAATATAGTCTTCGAGCCAGTTGCGGGCTTGTGCCCACCTCCAGGCATCGACGATATGGGAAATGCGATCATCCCAGTCGGGGGCATCATAAGTTCTTTCTATTTCGTCGATCAACCGTGGGAGGTGTTGGCGGAGACCCGCCAGGGCAGTGTTCAAATCTCGCCATTGAGAGCGTTTCTGTTCCAATTGGGAAAGCCGATTAGAAAGGCGAGTGAAACAGGAAATATCACGGCCGGAAATCGCGGTCAGCAGCTCATGGAGGAAAGGGGGGGCCGCCGGATGGTCGACGACAGCGGCTACGTCGTCGACGAGACGCTGGAACTGATCAGCTAGCGACCGCTTTCGGGCGCGAGCCAATGCGACATTGCAGGACGCCAAAAGTCGCTGAAGTTCGGTTTCATCGGTCCAGGAGGGTTCAGGAAGGCCTTGGATTCTTGCCAAGGCGTCCCTGGCAGCAGTGAGTGGAGATTCGAGCGACAGGACGTCTCGCAATACATCCCGGAGGGAGGTAAGCAACGCCAATTGTTGCGTAAATGGCTCTTTCGCCGGATCACCGTTGCGCCGCCAGCAGCGCCATGCTTTGTCGAAGGCAATGCGCACCTGCAAAGCAGCACTAAGGGCGGATAGCTGTGACAGCGTGGTGCACGGACGCTCATTTACTGTCACGGTCTTGATGACATGGATCCGTTCTCTTACGCAACGGGGACGAAAAACCCACCAGCCGAGAGTTCCGCCGCTTTCCAAATGGTGTTTCAAGAACTCGACATCATCGGCCAGAGTGCGGATATCCACCGCATCGGGAACCTTGAATGTGATTTTGTCCGCCGTAGCAACCAGTTCCTCAGGCAACTCTACCGCGCCATTTGTAACGCGCAAATATTGTTGCCATTGTGCCGTGTTTCCAGCGAGGACACTCCGCAAGACAGTATCAGTCCAGGGGTACTGCTCTCGGGGCAGGCGTTTGATAGCGTCTAGAAATTTGCGAAGGGAATCTCGGAGTACCGCGACGACTTCAGGAGACTGTTGTGTCAGAAACTCGGTAAGTGGTTCGTCTGCGTCCTGCAAGAAAGCATGCTCTTGGCTGTGCGCTTCTTTTTCAGCCTCTACGAGGTCGGCAAACTCTTCAGGCGAGGGCAAGGAATCGGGGCACTCGTAGGCAAATTGGTGAGAAATAGGGGAAAGATTTCGCAAAGCGTTGAGCACGCATTGCAGGTCGTCAACTGAAACGGGACATGGTCGATTGTGGGGAACAGTATCGCGAAACCATTGGTACTTGGCGTGGTCGCGGTTTACGGCCTCTGCAATCCGAGCGGCGGTGCCGCGATAGGCTCCGTCTGCGACCGTCATGCTGTGTGTTTCAGACTCTCTGATGGCGAGTATTTGCTTGTTGATGGATGCCCTTTCTGCACGAAGATCCGCAAGTTTTTCTTCAAGAGTATCGCATTTACTCTGTGCGTCCGCTTCGTCCCAATCGTCTCGTTGCGTAAGAATCCCGTTTACACTTGCTTCGAGAGAGCGACGCTCGGCGGGACCGTGGCCGAGGAGATTAATGCACAAAGGACGAAGTTGCTCCGGCAACAAGTTTTCGAGAACTTGAAGAGCACGCGGCGTTTTGGCCGTAATAAGGGTTCTCTGGCCGGTTGCGAGCAGGTGGCAAATCAAGTTTGCGATCGTATGAGACTTCCCGGTGCCCGGCGGGCCTTGTACAAGCACGCAGGGAGATGCGCGGAGTTTCTCAATAATACCTCGTTGCTCCTTGTTGGCCGGTTTTGGGAAAAACACTTCCGACTGTGACGGCGGCAAGGAGGCTTCATGGCTCTCGGTAGAAGAGGTGGGCAGATTTGGATCACCGAAAGAATCGGGGGCAGGAAAACATGTGGATTCTGCCAAGTCTTTGATCAAAGGCGGAACGTTGCCGTTTCCAATTTGCTCTATGATCTCGCTCAGAAACTGATTCAGTCCGCGAAACGATCGTTTGCGTAGGATCAATGCCGGGGCAAATGTGATGATGGGGGTTGACGAAGCGTTCGTGCTTGGAGCTTCCAGTGAGTCCTCATAGACGCACCCCGGATCGAGGTAATGCGCTAGCGACGTAAGAGCTTTGTTGATGCAAGGTTTGTCCCACGGGTCATCAGCGGCATCGCGCAAGATTTCTGATACGGATTGCTCGACGCCCGGCGGCAACTGCTCGAGATCCAACATATCGAGTTCGAGTCGCAGCTTCGCGCCGTCTGTGTGAGGTTGGACCAGAAATGTCCCCAATGCTGCGTCGAACTGCATAAGGGCATTTGCCGCAATCACATGACGTCGTATTGTTTGGCCGCCCGGCAATTGCCAAACCAGTAAGCCTATACCAAGGACCAGCTCATATTGTTCGCCAAGACGCTTGAGCTCTTGGTTGATGTCGAACAAGTTTGCATAAAACGCGTGGACACGGCTCCAGGTTTCGTATTTTTCGCACCATGGCCGCCACTCATGCTCGAGGTATTTCTCCCACGCCTCACGCACTTCGGGGTGATCCTCGAGTTTTTCTTCGCGCAAAACAATGTCGGGATTATCAAGGTTAGGATCGGACGTGTCGGCAGGAACCTCGCGAGTAATCTCCGTCAAAAGCTTGGGTTCGCACCGTGCGTGTTGGAGGGACGAAGCATCGACCCAATCTCGGCAAACAGCCGGAGGCTGGGGACTCGACGGTTTCGGGAGATTGCGTACTTCGATCCAGTCATCAGCTTCGGAATCGGCGTCATGCTCCCAGGCTTGGGTGGAGCAGCCTTGAGCCTGGGGTAGATCCGATAGCCAAACCACCTTTGGGTAGTCATCAAGGTTGCGGATCGTTTTTGTGTGTAAAGAGGAGACGTGACGCAAATACTCCAGAAATCGCAGGACTTTGTCGTTGTCACTCCGCTGCCCGGATCGTTCCATATCGCGTCTCCAAAATGCGATGGATCGGTGTTTTTCGGTTTGAACAAGCGGGGGCTGCCGTTTGGACGATTAGGGCGCCGTGCCGACCGATGCAGAAGCCGGGAAAAAGAGGTCGGAGGCAATATCTGCCCGTGGCGGTGTGCCGTAAACCGGGATAAAGCGATGCATTATCGCCAAAGACCAAGCACTTCCAGGGAAACGGCACACAGTACCGATATTAACCTCAATATTTTTGATTGCCAAAGCAGAGACTCCGTAAAGCAACTAAGAAGGGGTCCCCAGGCCAGAACGTCCCAAACCGGCCCGGCAAACCGCTCGTGTGAACGGTCGCGATGCCCTGGATGAAGGTTGGGAAATCGACCGATGGGTAGCAAACTGTACGTTCGCCATAGTTAACCGTTGCATTGCCCAAACCGGGTTCAGCTTGTCGATAGGCAAAACGCTTGCTTGCCGTTCATCCGCCGGCGGTGTGGGGGCGTTTGGGGGCGTCGTGTCGGTGCGGTTGCGCCGCTGCGCCGTCCCCTTGGTACATCGCGGCGAGAATCTTGAACTCTTCGATCAGTTCTTCACGCAGCGATTCCGGCCGCAAGACCTCGGCGTGACGTCCGAAGCTGAGAATCCAGCTTTTGAACTCGGGCAGGCCCGAGAGGCGAAACTCGGCGATCACGTGACCGCTCTTTTGCTGGGTCAGTTTTTGCGACGGATGCCACGACTTCTCCATCACGTAGCGGGCGACCGTGGGTGAGAATCGCACGCAAACGTCTTCCACGTCGCTGCCGCCGTAGATGCCGAACTGTTGGTCGAGGTGGTCCTTGAGGTTGAACGATTCGGGAATCGTGAAGGGAATTCGCGTCAATTCGACGTCGAAGACGCGGTCGACCTTCCAGTGCCGAATGTCGCGGTGTTCGTTCGAGTAGCCGACCAGGTAGAGCGAGCCGCGGTGCCGGACCAGGCCGTACGGTCGAATGTCGTACGTGACCGGCTCGGTCGCGTGCAGCGATTGGTAGGTGATGTGGACGGTCTTCTTTTCGTCGATGGCCAACAACAGGGTGTCGACGATGTCGTACTTGCCGCGGTAGTCGCTGAGCCCGACCGACGTTTCGCAAAACTTGTCGGCCAGGTTGTCGACGTATCGGATGGCGCTTTCGCTGAGAATGCTGCGAATCTTCTGAAAGGCCGCGCGAGCCGGTTCGGCGAACGGCGTACCGGCGAGCGTTTCCAGCAAGCGGCGTCCGGCGAACAGCGACAGGGCTTCTTCGTAGTTGAGCGAGATTTCGACGCCCTGAGCTTGCGCGATTTTGAAACGTTTTCGACCGTGCGATTCCGTTTCTTCGCAGAGGGGGAACCCGACTTCGCGCAGGATGTCGAGATCGCGACGGATCGTCTTTTCACTGACTCCCAGTTCCTCGGCCAGATCTTTGACCGTGACTCCCAGTCGTCGGGCACCGAGGATGCGCAAGAGTCTCCATTGGCGAACGAGTTGCGATTGATCGGCCACGGGCGGCTCCCATTGTTGGATGAGTTTCCATAACAGCACAAGGTCGCCATGGACCCACTGAACAAGCTTGCCTCGTGGCGTCGAAGCGGTCAAGTCACGCCTGCGCCGGCGTGGAGTGCGGTGTTGCTGCCCCATGGTTGCCGATTCCTTCTGCCCCAAAAAAAGGAAATCGGTCGCCCCACTCCACTTGCCGACGCGCGGCGTGACCTTGCCCCTGGTACCGCTTGCCGCCCCAATAGCGATCGTGCGTGGGGGATCGCTGTTCGGGTCTCGTCGGGTGATTCGTCACACCGACGAACGGCACGTTTTCTTTTGAGCGATCTACGCTCGAGGTTTGCAAGTTGCGACAACGATCGAGGGTGCGTGGGGTTCCCGATCGAAAAACTCCCGCCGGTCGCCCGAGATGTTGCCCCGTCCACCTCGGACGGACCGGCGAGAAACCGAAGTCGCCGGCCGAATCTCGTTGATCACCGATTGAGCTTCTGTTGCTCTGTTGAGTTCGGCCGACTCCCTCGACTGCCCCGTTCTGCCATCGGGTGTCACACGGTCTGTCCCTAATGCGTGGGGGAAAAACCGTCTTCCTCCATGCCCCTCTTGGCTGTTCCGATCACCTACTAAGATACGCGCAGGGTTGGACAGATCGCGGGTAACCTCGCGCAGGAAATTCGAGAAATCTCAATGGATTCTCGGCGCGGTTCGCTGCAATCGGTAAGACTCGCGTGGTTTCGCCGAGGTCGTTCGGCCTTTTTCGCCGCCGATTCCCTCCGTAGAATGGTTGTCTTGCCTGGTCACGTCGAAAAATCTCCCGGATTTCGTCGGTTGTATGACTTCGCCGGTTAAGCAAATCGCCGTTCTCGGCTCCACCGGAAGCATCGGGCGCAATGCGCTGGAGGTGATCGCAGCCTCCGGCGGCCGATTGCGCGCCGCCGCCCTGGTCGCCTATACGCAGACCGAACGGCTTTTGGAACAAGCCCGCGCCGTCTCCCCCGACAGCGTGGTGGTCGTCGACGAAGAAGCCGCAAGCCGACAAGACTGGTCGACGCTCCCCGAGAACACGAAGCTACTGGTGGGCAACGAAGCCGTCCTCGACGTCGCCCGCGATCCGAACGTCGATATCGTGCTTTCGGCGATCGTCGGTGCGGCCGGGCTGCGGGGAACGTGGGCGGCCGTCGAAGCCGGAAAGACCGTCGCGCTGGCGAACAAAGAAAGTCTCGTCGTCGCCGGGAAGTTGATCACCGACCTGGCCCGCCGGACGGGCGCCGCCATTTTGCCGGTCGATAGCGAACATTCGGCCGTGTTCCAGGCGCTTCAGGCGGGCAAACGCGACGAACTGCGACGCGTCGTCCTCACCGCCAGCGGCGGCCCGTTTCGAGAAAAAAGTCGCGAAGAACTCGCGCGCGTGACCGTCGAACAAGCACTCGACCATCCCACTTGGTCGATGGGTCCGAAAATCACGATCGATTCGGCCACGTTGATGAACAAAGCCCTCGAAATCATCGAGGCCCGTTGGCTGTTCGATTTGGGACCGGACCAAATAGGGGTAGTGATCCACCCCCAATCCGTCGTTCATTCTATGGTAGAATTCATCGACGGCTCGATTATCGCGCAATTGAGCCCGCCCGACATGAAATTGCCCATTCAGTACGCGTTGGATTGGCCGAACCGCCGCACGGGGGTGGCCGAGCGTCTGGATTGGACGCGGGCGTTCAATTTGGAGTTTTTCCCACCCGATTTCGACCGATTTCCGGCACTTGGCCTAGGATTGGAGGCCGCTCGGCTGGGGGGGACGGCCGGTGTCGTCCTCAATGCGGCAAACGAAACCGCCGTGGCGGCCTTTTTGGCGCGCAGGATTTCCTTCGATCGCATCGTCGAGGCCTGCCGCACGGTCTTGGATCGCCATCGATTTGAACCCGACCCCACGCTCGAGCAGCTTTGGGAACTCGACCGCTGGGCCAGAGAGGAGACCGAACGTTGGATTTCTTCGTGATTGCGTCCGCCGATTGGATGTGGCTGGTGTACGTGGCGATGGTGGTCATCGGCTTGGGGATGATGATCTTCGTCCACGAGCTGGGCCATTTCTTGGTCGCCAAAGCCTGCGGCGTACGCTGCGACAAGTTCTACCTGGGGTTCGATTTCTTCGGCTTGAAGCTGTTTTCGTTCCGATGGGGCGAAACCGAATACGGAATCGGGATCGTTCCCTTGGGCGGCTACGTGAAAATGTTGGGCCAAGAAGACAACCCCAGCCGCCTACGCGAAGAGCTGGAAAAAGCGAAAGCCGCGAAGGCCGCCGAGGGCGATCAAAAAGACGTCGCCGACCTCGAACGTGCGCTGTACGATCCCCGCAGTTACCTGGCGAAGAGCGTCCCCCAGCGGATGGCGATCATTTCGGCGGGCGTGATCATGAACATCATCTTCGCGTTCGTCATCTCGGTGATCGCCTACTTCGGCGGAGTCGAACAGGTGCGTTGCGGCGTGGGGGCGGTGGCTCCGGGCGAAGCGGCCTGGCGTGCCGGATTGACCGTCGGCGATACGATCGTGGCCATCGACGGTAAACCGGTGTATCGTTTCAGCGACCTGCAACACGGTGTTTCGCTGAGCGATCCCGACGCCGCCTTGACGTTCATCGTGCGCTCGCCCGACAATCAAGAGCGGCAAGTCGAGATCAAGCCCGACCGATTCCGCATCGGTCCGACGGTGGGCGTCGCCGGCCCGATCACGCCCGTGTTGGCCGAGACGTTGCCTTTCTTGCCCGGCAACGTCGCCGAGAGCGTAACTCCCAAGCTGCTTCCCGGCGACCGGATCACGGCGATCGACGACATTCCCGTGGCGAACGCCCGCGATCTGCACCGGGCATTGGCGTTGCGTTGGGGACTGCCGGTTCGATTGACGATCGAGCGTCGGTCGGCCTCGGGCGAAAAGACGTTCGAAG
>CAYVVR010000068.1:0-11589 GCA_964454655.1 uncultured Planctomycetaceae bacterium
CCAATGCCGCCGTGAAATCGGGATCGTTCCCGTGGTAGATCTTCGTATGACGCAAGACCGGCTCGTCGCTCGGCAAACACGGGGCAGGCGTCGGTTTCGGACCGGGGGGAACCAGTCCCCGCGGATCGGGCCAGTCGGCAGGCAACGCCGCCGCTTGCTGTTCCGCCTGCGCGAAGATCGTGCCCACCGGCGTCCTCGAAATCGGTTCCGCATACCCGGCAGGCCGAACCGGTTCCCCGGCGGCCTGGTCGCTCTCTCCGCCGACGGGCGATTCGGTTCCCTCGTTTGTTGCAGCCATGGGGCATTGCGGGGTTTGCGTCGCCAATTGTTCGCGGGCGAGTGCAAATTCGGCCTCGAACACGAGCCGATCCGGAATCTCGGCCTCCTCGGCCGTTCCCCACGGTAGACCGTATCCGGGGGGAATGGGATGAAAGCCCGGATTCGCCGCGTACCATTCGACCTGAAGCCCCAGCCGCGGGGGATAATAAGGGTCGTATTCGGTGATCGCCCCGATGACGACCGCATCGGCCCCCAAGATTTGGGCCAATCGCCGGGCCTCGGCCGCCCCGGTCAGGTTGATATTGTTCGTCCGCATCGCCTGCTCGACGACGCTTACCGGGATCACTTCAAACCCCGGAATTTGTTGCAGCTCGTTGTAGTAGGCGTTGGCGAACCGGCGTCCGTCGACGGTCGGCTCGGAACTCAAATTGAAAAAGGGCGCCACGGCCACTTTCGCCAACTGCGGAAACGGATTATGGACGGTGGGACGATGACGCACGACCGGCATCATCGAGCAGCCACAGGCAGGCAACAGAACGGCCAGCACCAGCACCGCGCACACGACGCGTCGTGTCGGTCGCCTTCGGTCGTGTTTTGCTCGACGGGAACCCATCGGGACCCTTCGCTCACTCGAACCACAATTCGATGCCCGCGCCGCACACCACCTCAAGACAGAGACCTTCCGCGGCAAAACCCTTATCGTCAAACTCGCTCCATCTTCTCCAGTTGCAATAACCAGAAATTTCCGCAATATCCCTACAGGCGCAAACCGACAGCCAAACCGGTGGCGGTTTCCCCGTTTCGGTGAAGGTTACCACGACTCGCCCCTTCACAGAGGGGGACGCGACGGCTTGAAACCGATCGCACTCCCTCGAACAATGGACGAGAACCGATCCACAAAGCCCCCTTCGCGAGGGATTCATGGCACCACAAGACACGACTTCAGAGAGAGCCCCCCGACCGCCCCGGAAACCTACCCGCGCGGTCGCGATCGGATCGATCACGATCGGCGCCGGGCATCCGATCGCCGTCCAAAGCATGTGCGCCGTGAAGACGCAGGACGTCGATCGGGTCGTCGCGCAAATCACGATGTTGACCGAAGCCGGGGCCGACCTTGTCCGCGTCGCCGTCGATTCGCCGCGGGATGCGGCCGCGCTGCCTCACATTCGCGAACGCACGCAGGCCAATCTTTCGGTCGATTTGCAAGAGAACTACCGTTTGGCCGAACAGGTGGCCCCGTATGTCGACAAGTTGCGGTACAATCCGGGCCACTTGTACCACCATGAACGCGAGAAAGACTGGCGAGACAAGGTCCGCTACCTGGTCGAGATCGCCCAAACGCATGACTGTGCGTTGCGTGTGGGCGTCAACGCAGGCTCGGTCGATCCCGAAAAGTTGGATCGCTACCCGAACGACAAGCTCGCTCCCATGCTGGCTTCGGCCGAAGAACACTGTGCGTTGCTGGATCGACTCGGCTTCACCCGCTATTGCGTGTCGCTGAAAGACTCCGATCCCGCGCACGTTCTCGAGTTGAATCGACGGTTCGCGGCGATTCGCCCCGATGTGCCGCTGCACTTGGGCGTCACCGAGGCCGGCATGCCGCCCGAGGGCGTCGAGAAAACGCGTCGCGCCTTGGAACCGCTGTTGTGGGAAGGGATCGGCGACACGATTCGCGTCTCGCTTACCGTTTCCAACGACCGCAAGTACGAAGAAATCACCGCGGGCCGGATGATCCTCGAAAACGTGGCACGCGGAACGATCTTCGACGACCGTGCGCCGCGATCACGCGGACTCGACATCGTCAGTTGCCCGAGCTGTGCCCGCGTCGAAAACGAAGCCTTCGTCGAACTGGCCCAAACGGTTCGTGAGGCGACCCGGTACGCGGCCGATTACCCGATCACAATCGCCGTCATGGGCTGCCGCGTGAACGGCCCCGGCGAGACGGACGATGCCGATCTGGGCCTATGGTGCGGTCCGAACTATGTGAACTTGAAACGCGGCCCCGAAACGATCGGCCGATTCGCGTACGACGAGGTGGTTCCGCGTCTGATTGAAGAACTCGACGCCTTGATCGCTCGACGAACCGAATCGGGCGGAACCCCGGCCGATTGAACCGAGCCCCCGAAACGCCCCTTGGGCAAAAGCTACGAATCACTTGCCGCCGGGCGTTTGTCGGAATCGTCGATCACCGTCAACATGTGAGGCGGCACGTAAAACTTGAAGTATCGCTTGCCGTTGCTGTAGCGTGCGCCGCGAGGATTCTCGACCAGCACGGTGGCCCTGCGGGTAACGCGGTTCACCAGTCCGACCAGGCGGCGTCCTTCCCACTCGAACGCAACCATCTGCCCGGGCCGCACGCCGAACTTGCGATACGCGCGGACAGCGGGTGTTACCAGCATGTGGCAGTTGGTCGTATGTCCGAAAATGCGCTTCGCCATGTCTTTGAAACGCGGTCGGCTGCAACTCGTCTCGCCGTACAAGACGCCTTCGACCACATGAATCAACTCGTGCTCGACGATGCACTGCAAGGCGTCGAGCCGATTGCGGCAAACGATCCCTCCGACTTCCAGCGATTCGGCACCGTCGTCGTATGAACTGAAGATGATCGGCGACGAGATCTGGATCGTCACCGCCAGCAACCGCTTTTTCGATCGGTCGGCATACTTGAACCGCGTATTCCCGGCCGAACGGATCAACCGGCGAGAAATATCGAAGCGCAGCAAGTCGCCCCATTCCGCTGCGATGCGTCGTTCGAAAAAATGTCGATCGTACAGCCACACGAGATTTTCGATATCGCGTGTGGAGAACTCCGTGAAATTCGGGCCGTCGATCACGTGGGCGTTCGCCAAGAGCGATTCTCGAACCTGCCCTCGCTTTTGGGAAATAACCTGTTCCGGGTAACGCAGCGCTTCGATGAACTCACGCACTCGGTTGCACTCCGTAACAAATCCTCGTGGCCCGGCTCGCGACGAACGCGCTCGCTTGGAAACGATTCCATTCGAAGCGCAAGCTCATTCGGGCAACGGTTGATCCTTTGTTTCGGGCGCCAGCGGCAACACGAGCACGCCCAGAAGGAAGAACGCACACATCGTCACCCCCGCCCAACGCATCGGCTCTTCGGTTCCGGCGAACACGAACCCGCTGAGCGTTCCCAGCAAGGCGGGCCCCGCCGCCGAGACATAACGGCCGATGTTGTAGCAGAACGACGTTCCCGTGCTGCGCAACCGCGTCGGGAACAGCTCGGGGAAGTAAATGGCGTACCCGCCGAACACCGAGAGCTGACAGAACCCCATCAACGGCACCATCCAGTAGACGTCGATCGGATCGTTCATGAACATGAACGCGATCACCGTGCTCACCAGCGCCGCCAAGAAGAAGATGGCGAACGTCGGCCGGCGCCCCAATCGCGTCGTCACGATGCTGAAGGCGTAGATTCCGAAGAACGCACCGATATTGAACAACAGCGACGTGATGCTTCCCCACACGGCGGTGCGGCCGTCCATGTCCTTGTTCCGCTTCCGGATGCGTTCCACGTGGGCCGCCACCGTTCCCAGGTCGCCCTGTTGTTCGGCGAGCAGCTTTTCGCGTCGGGCGCGATCCTCTTGCGATTGCGGCTCGCGTTTGGGCGCGAACACATCCAGCGGCGTTTCATCGGCCCCGGTTACGGGTGCGTCCAACAAGTCGAGCGCCGCATCGACCGTGACGGGTTTCCCCGATTCGTCCAAGGTGAGCGCGGCTGCCAGCAACAACGCGGCATCCTGATCGTGCCGATCTTCGCCCAAAAGGTGCTTGGGCGAAATCTCGGCCGCTTTCAGTTCCTCGAGTGCTTTCGGTTCGCGGTATACCAATGCGACCAACTTCAGATCTTCATCGGCTTCGCCTTGGGCGCGATACTCTTCGCGGAAACGCTCTCGAAAGATGCTTTGATTCAAGTCGATCGAGAAGAAGCCGATTCCCCACAAGCCGATGACGCCCGCGGCGGCGATCGTGATTCCCACCAACACGTTCTTGCGCCATCGCGGATCACCGAACAACTCGGCGATCGAGCCGGCCTTTTGTTTCTTGCCGTCGCCTTCCTGCGTGCCGACCGACTGCTTCCAGCGTTCCGGTTCCTGCAAGCGCATCATGACCAGTACCGCCAAGAAGGCCGGTAGAATCCCCACGCCGAACATGAGTCGCCACGGCTTCACGTCGATGGCTCCGGCCAAGAGCATCTGGGCCAACACCAGCCCGATGAGTCCCGCGGCCATGTTGCCGAAGGCCGAAAACGCTTGAAGCATCCCCAGCGCCCTCGGCCTGGCTCGATCGGGTAACGTCTCGGCCACCAACGCGGCCCCGAGACCGAATTGGCCTCCGATCCCCAACCCGGCGATGAAGCGATACGCCAGAAAGTCCCAAATCGTCACCGAAAAGGCCGACAAGCCGGTGAACAGCGAATAGCCCAAGATGGTCAACACCATCGTGCGGGCGCGACCCCAACGATCGCCCAAGATGCCGAAGATGATGCCGCCGGTCGCCCAACCGATCAACATCAGCGAGGTCGAAAGCCCGGCGTAAAAGCTGACGGCGTCCTTCGTCGGCGATTGCAACAGCGATTGCACGGCCGGCTGCCGGGCAATGTTGAACAACTGTTGATCGAAGGTATCGAACGCCCAGCCCATCGTACAAACGATCAGCACGAACCAGTGATACTTCGTCAAAAGCTTGTACCAAGGGCGAGTATCTTCCGCGACGGTGGAAGTCGTCTCTTGCGAGGGATTCATGGAGCGTGCTCCTCCAGCGACAGCGATGGCTTGCGACGGAATTCCCCAACGTCTCCTTCGATCACGGCAAAGCGGTCCGCCTGATGATCGGACGCATTATCAATAGAGCTTCGGCGCGTGTCCAGTCGCAAGCCGGATTTCAGACAAGAATTCGATCGGTGCGATGCATTTTTTCACCAACCGATCCCGGAGGTTTGTCGACGATCGACTGCATCTGGACGAGAAATAACCGACTGCAATGTTCCCCACGCTTCATCCGAGCATTGCCGCCGGGGGTGATCTCCGTTTGACTATCGCACCGGGCAAGATAGGGTTGTCATAGAGTCCCCAACGTTTGCGCCTTTTCGATGGGGGGCTTTTCATTCCGCGGTCTCACGACCGGGGTTGAACCATGCTTATCGATAGAGCGTTCGAAATCCTTATCGACGACCATCCCCTGCGGGCAATATCATGCGTCTTGTGCAGATTCTCCAACGATTCGTACGGGAAGACGAGGCGGCCACCGCCGTCGAGTACGCCGTCATGCTGGCCTTCATCTTGATGGCCTGCATCGGCGCGATCAGCTCCTTCGGCAGCGAGACGGGCGGACTTTGGAGCGGCATTACCGGCGACTTGTCGTCCGTCGGCTTCATGCCGTAAATCCCGCGATCGGCAAATCTGAAAACCAAACGCTGCGCGCATACAAGAGGGCAAGAAGCGTCTTGCCGTCGACCGCACCGGCATCGGCCGCCTTGCGCAGGCGTTCCCAAAGCGACGTCCAGTCGAGTTCGACGACACGGATATCCTCGTCGGCTTCGGTCCGTTGCTTGCCGGGGGTCAGGTCGGTCGCCAGGTACAAGTGCATTCGCTCGCTCAACAACCCCGGCGACGGCATGAACGTGAACAGGTGCACGAGCGATCCGGCAAGGTATCCGGTTTCTTCGGTCAACTCGCGGCGTGCGGCCTCGGTGGGGTCTTCGTTCGGCTCGAGCGTTCCCGCCGGTATCTCGAGTAGTCGGCCGTCGACCGTGTGCCGGTAGTTTTCGATCAACACCACCCGCAACGGATCGTGCGATGCGATCGGTAAGATCGCCACGGCGCCGGGATGCTCCAGATAGTATCTCGCTTTCACGTGCGAAAAGCGGCCTGCCGGCTGCGCCTTCACGACGTGTACGCGGCCTGCTCGAAACACGGTTTCACAGATTTTTCCGTTGCCGTCCACGTCGTTGCCCACGATTCGTTCTCCTGAGTGACCCCCCACCGCCCAGCCGCAACCGATCGGCCGCTGGGAAAACCCTTCAGCATAAGACGCACGCCGATACCCGACGCTACGATCACACGAATCGCTACGATCGACAAGCGTCTTGCCGTTTGCGTCGCACAATCGACAAACCCGACATCTTCGATTGTCGAAATCTCGGCGCGGGTGTGGAAGGGTTACCTCGAAATTGCCCCCCCGTTTGCGCGAGGTAGAGTTACGAGGACAAACTTTTTGGTTTGCAGAAACAGAAAAGCTTGGTCGGGTTGAGCAAGCGTTTTCTGCGGTTGTCCGAGGCCGAAATCGACTCGGCTTTCGTCACCGCAGAAACACATCGTACGACACAGCCTCCCTATCAGATCACGCACGAAGTGGGCGACCATGAACGAGAACTCCCTCGAAGTACTGAAGCGAGCGACGACTACCGCTTACCAAGCACCGACAACGACGCCGGTGCATGCCTTGCACGAAGTCTTGCAACAGACGTTCGGCACGCCGTTCGTGTTCGTCGATCCGAAGGGCCGGGAAAGATTTCGCGTTCCCGAAGCGTTGCCCGATTTGGATTGGGAAATGCTGCAAACCGTCTGCCGCAGCTTCGCCTCGCGGCAATTCCCGGAAATCGCCTGGGAAGTCGACCCGATCGCCGTCTTGGCCATTCCTTTGACGCCGGAAAACGGCACCGACGGAGATACCGTGGTCGCCTTGGCACCGTTCGTCACCCGACTGGTGCAACCGCAAGAAACACTGACGGAAGCGGCTCAAGAAACCGGCGCCGATCCCGCGCGCTTGACGGCCTGGGCCGTCCGGCAAACACCGTGGTCGCCCCAAGCACTCTTGAACGTCGCCGCGTTGGTCCTCGATCGAAACAGACTGCGCCGTCAGATCGACCAGCTCCACCTCGAAAGCGACGAGCTGTCGAATCATCTGGCGTCGACCTACGAAGAAATCAGCCTGCTCCATCGACTCACGAACAATCTACGTATTTCCAAGAATCATCGCGATCTGACGGCCATGGCCTTGGAATGGCTGGAAGAAGTCATTCCGGCCGAAGGACTGGCGGGCATCCTGTTCCCCAAGTCGTATCATCCCGGCGACCAATGCCCCGATGACGAACCGATCTTGATCACTCGCGGCGACTTCCGGTGGGATACCGAATCGGTTCTTCAATTGGCCGAAATGTTCGACGTGCAGAACGCCGGGAAACCGGTCGTTCGCAACACACCGACGAACAGCGCGATCCGCCTGAGTTGCGGAGATGTCCGCCAGCTCGTCGCCGTGGCGATCTGCGAAGGCGAAAAGCTGTTCGGATACTTGGCCGTGGCCAATCACCGCGAGGGTCTCGAATTCGGTAGCGTCGAAGGCAACTTGATGCAGTCGGTGGCCACGATCATCGGCATTCACAGCGGCAACTTGGTGCTGTACCGCGAACAAGCCGATTTGCTCGAAGGCGTCATTCGGGCCCTCACCTCGGCGATCGACGCGAAAGACGAATACACTTGCGGCCACAGCGACCGCGTGGCACGAATGTCGGTCCGCCTGGCGATGGAGTTGGGATATTCCCAAGAAAGCCTTCCCGATATCTACCTAGCGGGCTTGTTGCACGACATCGGAAAGATCGGTGTGGTCGACGCCGTTCTGCGCAAGCCGGGCAAACTCGACGACGACGAGTTCGAGCACATCAAGCGGCATCCGTCGATCGGTCATCGAATCTTGTGCCGTCTCAAGAAACTCGAAGACATTCTCCCAGGCATCTTGCATCACCACGAATCGTGGGACGGTCGGGGCTACCCCGACCAGCTCGCGGGCGAAGACATCCCCATGCTCGCGAGAATCGTTGCCGTGGCCGACTCGTACGACGCCATGTCGAGCAATCGCCCCTACCGCAACCGCTTGCCGGAAGACAAGATCGACGAGATCTTCCGATCGAACTCGGGACGCCAATGGGACCCGCAAGTGGTCGAAGCGTTCTTCCGGGCTCGGGCCGATATGGCCCGCATCGCCGACGGCGACGAAGACGCCTTCCGGCCGCAGCTCTACCAAAGCTGACCCCGGCCCTCTAGAAAGGTCGGTAAGACGGCGCAAAAAGAAAAGCTACCCGGCCAGGACTCGAACCTGGAACGAGGGAGCCAAAATCCCTTGTGTTACCATTACACCACCGGGTAGCGCGGAGCCGAAACTCCTTCGCGGTCACCCCTCGATTGTGGGAGAAGCAAGGCTCTCCCGCTTGGGCAACCACAAAATAATCTAGGACGACAAAGCAGTTACGACAAGGGGGATTCCCCATCGGAAAACCAAACCAGCCCGGAACCACACTCCATCCTTCGCATTTCTTGCACCCTCCCACGTCGCCCTGCACCTCCAAAACACCGCATTCGCGCGTATTTTCCCGCGATTGAATTCGATCGCTCTTGCCCAACGCGGGGTTTATTTGGTAAGGGAGGCAATATTCGTTCGGGACCGGATTTTCGGTTCTCGAACGGGGCAGCAGGGGACGGCCGTCCGGCGAGTACGATCGGGCACGCTCGCCGGATTACCGTGCCCCACCGTCAGGTGGGCATTTTCCTTGCCGCGTATCGAGCGATTCGCGTACAATCATTGATAGCGAAGGGTTTGTCGGGCCGGTATCCTTTGAGGTTTCTCGTCCGTCTTCGCCTTGCTTCGGTCGGCGAAGACGCCCCTTCGTGATCAACATTGGGCCCGATGGTGCTTGGATCGCTCGGCACGGCGGCGTCGGCCAAGCGGCTGTCGGCCGTATGCGAGGGTGATATCGTGGTCTTGTCCGAAATCGATCGGCACTTGTTACAGCGCTGCCTCGAGCGCAAACCGCGCGCGTGGGAGGACTTTGTCGATCGCTTCTTGGGACTGGTCGTTCACGTAGTCAACCATTCGGCCCAGGCCCGCAGCATTCGGCTCAGTGACGCCGATCGCGACGATCTGTGTGCCGAGGTGTTTCTCACGCTCGTCCGCGACGATTTCGCCGTCTTGCGTCATTTCCGCGGCCAATGCAGCCTGGCGACGTACCTGACGGTCGTCGCCCGACGTGTCGTCGTGCGGGAGCTGCTGCGACGAAACAAGACGCCCGCAAGCCTCAGCGATGTCGCCTTGGAGCGCTCCGACGGCAACGGATCGCCCGAGCGGCGAATCGAAAACCGCGAAGAGGTGGAACGCCTGTTGCGGCGTTTGGACGGTCCCGAGGCGACGATCGTCCGCATGTATCACCTCGAAGGCCGCAGCTACAAAGAGATCGCTCAGGCGGTGGGCCTTCCGGCGAACAGCATCGGCCCGATTCTCTCCCGCGCCCGCAATCGCCTGCGTCGCCTCGGATCGCAACCGACTTCCTAACAGCCCGTTGCACAAGCTTTTTTTCTGATGATTGGCCGTTGAATACCTGCGGAATCGGATTCCGCAGCGAGAGGTAAAATCTTGCACAAAGGGCTTCGGAAGCGGCATCCGCTGGCCAATGTGTCCGAACAACAACATGATGTGAAGATATCCAGACGCAAAGACGAAATAGAAAAGCCTGTCAACGCCTGTCAGGCTCCGAGGCTTGCTCAGTCCGAACAGCAGGCGCAGAATCACTCACAGGTGTAGCCCATCACGCGAACCAAGTACCACTTCTTGACCTCGGTCAGGCTTGTAGCCACACCCGGCGACTGCCGCTGGTGTTGCGCACGTGGACTAGTTTTTGGGCGTAGACAAGCTGCTGGTCATCAGAGGTGAGTTTGTTGGGTGAAAAAACTGGACAAATCAGACTTGTTCGTGGTATACTTTTTGCGGCTGCAGCTCATCTAATCAAGCATAGGCTGCCGCACGCGTTTATTGTTGAGAGAGGAGGGACGACGCTTAGGGACTGCTGAGGTGAAACGGTCCACGATAGCTAGCTCAGGGGCTTAAGCGGATGATCGCGAAAGAAAGCAAGAACGTTTTGCGGCATCGACAACTGGTCGATCGAAGGACAATTCTACTGGCTGGCAGTGCTGTTACCGCCCGCGTACTGCTTGGACGTCTTTTTGAATCACGAGTATTTGCAGAAACCCCACCAGCGGGCGCTGCTGGCAATTTGTCGAGGCCGTGGCTCAAATATACACGGAAAGATGCGTTCAATAATAGCCCGCAGGAATTTGACTTGATGCTTAAGGGCATGAGTGACGGCGAACGAGTGTCGCTCGCACAAAGCCTGCAAATGTTGCCGGAGATACCGGCTCGTGACTTCGCCAGCTTTGGGTTGTTGCCTTACCGACAATACCCACAAGGGCAGCGACCGAAGACTTATAACGACGTTCCGGTCGAGATTGTGTTGAACGCCATCAAAGCGGGGGCTGTCGATCGTGATCTAATTAGCCCTAGGGCAATCCGCAACCAATTTCTGTGGGTGTCAAGCTCTATTTTTACGTATCCTGCAAAAAGCGGCGTGTACTACCATGACCTCGTAAAATGGGTTGCCGGAAAATACGGTGTGCCCGACGAGGATATTAGGTCCCTCTGCACTTTCGACTTAGAGAGAAAGATATTAGAAGTGTCCTTTAAGGACCTGTGGGACAAGCTTGATAAGGAAGGTCGCCTTAAGGTACTGGAGGCGATTGAGCAGAAGACCGGCACCACGATCGGCGACAAAGTGGCCATCGCCAGTCTAGGGGGGGCCGGGGCGCTTGCGGCATTAAGCGCTACTGTTGCATTCAGCGGATTTGCCTTCTATACGACGATGTCGGTGGTAATCTCCACGGCTGCCGGGTTGCTGGGAATTACGCTTCCCTTTGCAGCGTATACGGGCGCGTCGACAACAGTCGCCGTACTGGCGGGACCGGTAGGATGGTTCGTTGCAGGGACATTGGCCGTGGCTGGAATCATCTACTTGACTCGTGCCAATTATCGAAAGAGCGCGGCTTTCATTCTTACTTTGCACATTCTCAAGGCTCAAGCATACCACGATTCTGGCGAACTTTAGTTAGCAGCCCGTTGGAAAGGGGGGGGTTGCAACGGGCTGTTAATCACCGGGGCACCCCAACCCCGCGTTTTGCCGATCCGGCATTTCCGCCGACGGTTTTCTCTCGGCGCGGTCGTCGTCATCGGAGCGTGAAAGCGGGCTTACGTTCGTCGGAACGCGAAGCGGCCGCGGGAATCGCCTGGATCCGCGGATCGGAAAGATCGACCAGCGGATAGCCCGCATAATTCGGCATCGTCCACAAGTGTGCCGGATCGCCGACGACGCGATTGATCTTTGCGTTCCCAAGGTTGATCAACAGCGACAACTCGGAACGCGGTATCTCGATCTTGACCCGCCGCGGGAGCGTCAATCCGGTCACCGGATCG